>JAOZQN010000488.1 GCA_029932195.1 Bacteroidales bacterium
AACTTTAAACTTGATAACTTTAAACTTGATAACTTTAAACTTGATAACTTTAAACTCCTTACCAGCGAGGTGCAATAATTTGTTAATAAAAAAAGACGTAATTATGTTGCACCCCGCTGGGGTGCTGTTTGCTGGATTTTATATATTTCTATCAATATATTGCACCGCTGGTGCAAAAAAAACAAAAATCTATTGTTAATAAAGGCACTACAGGATTTAGAGTGAGAGAAGTCTGTATTTCACTCGCTGTCAGGCTTTTAATGATTAGCAAAAAAACAAAGAAAATTAATGAAATTTATGAGCATAACAATCTATAATACTGACATATACAATTGAAATAAATTCATTTTTTCAATATTTCTCTCACTCTAAATCCTGTAGAGCCTTAATAAACTTTTGGCACACTACTTTATTTTATTTTTTGTATTTTAAAAGTTCTAAGTTCAATGTTGTCCTCAATAATTTTAACAATATAAGTGCTGCTTGCAAGTTTGCTTAAATTAATTTGCTCATTTGTTGATGTTATTTTTTGAGAAATCATAAGTTTTCCTTGCATGTTGTAAATTTCTATTTTTGTATTGCTTTTTAAATCAGGGTATTCTACATTAATTAACTCTGCCGTAGGATTTGGATAGATAATAATATTATTTTCATTAAAAATTTTTACAACTTCTACGATAGTCAAAAGAGATTCTATTGCATGAAATCCCTCTGTAACAGAGCCTTCTGCTTGGTTATAACTTGCGGTCATTGGTTCTCCAATAGACCAACTGATTGAATATCCAGTTGTTTCGTTATAATAATAGTCTCCCGAACTTGATATTAGCTCTGGCGAAACGGTTTGGCTAAATGTATAGCCTGCAATTAAAATTGCAACGATAAATAACGTAATTTTTTTCATAATTTTTAATTTATATATATTAAATAAAATATGTAGAGACGTGCCATTTGGCACGTCTTTACTAATAATTTCAATTTACAGTTTTACACCAACAACAAGAATGTCGTCTATTTGAGCTCCCTTTCCTATCCAATTTTCAATTGTTGTATTTAATATTTCTTTTTGTTCGGTCATTGGTTTTTCGTATAACGAAAATAATAATTTTTTCATATTTTTAATCATAAATTTTCTGTCTTTTTCGCCACCAGTTTGGTCTTGGAAGCCATCGGAAAAAGTGTAAAGTATATCTCCTTTTTTGAGTTGTAATTCGTGTAAAGAGAAATCTTTTTCTTTTATATGTATTCCAATAGGCTGACGGTCTGCTTTTATTTCAAATAAAGTTTTTGAACTATCGTTAATTAGAATTTTAATTTTTTCATTTTTCCCAAGTTCTGACTCATCTAATATTTTCTCATCTCTCATAATAAAAACAGAATTATACGCACCAGAAAATTTCATATTAAGAGTTTCTAAATCAATTACATATATTGCTAAATCCATACCATCTTTCTGCACTCCTTCTGATGTTTGATGGAGCGATGTTTTTATTTTAGTTCTTAGCTCTTCTAATATTTCGCTTGTATTAGTTCTGTTGTTTATTTTCACAATTTCGTTCAAAAAAGCTACTCCAAGCATACTCATAAAAGCTCCAGGAACTCCATGTCCTGTGCAGTCTGCTGCTACAACAAACAACTTATTGTCAATCTCTTCAAACCAATAAAAATCTCCACTAACAATATCTCTAGGTCTAAAAAGAACAAAATGTTCGGGAGTATGTTTTCCCAAAAAAGCATCGTGTGGAAGAATAGCTTGTTGTATGCGTTGTGCGTATTGGATACTTGCTGTTATTTCCCTATTGTTTTCTTCAATTTCTTCTTTTTGAATTTCTAATGTTTTGTTTTTGCGTTCAATTTCGTCTTTTTGCTTTTCTAAGGTTTTATTTTTATGTTCAATAGCGTCTTTTTGTTTTACAACCTGTGCTGTTCGTTCTTTTACTATTCGTTCTAATTCTTTTTTCTGTTTTATAAGTCGTTGTGAATTTAGTTTTACTATTGTCCAAATAAATACTACGGCAAGAACAAAATAAATTAGATAAGCCCAAATTGTTCTAAACCAAGGAGGTTTTATTTCAAATTCGTAGCTTGCAATTTGACTTTCTATGCCATAAATATTTCTTGCTTTTACTATAAATTTGTATTCACCTTCGTGCAAGTTTGTATAATTTGCTTTTGTTTCTTTTGTCCACTTGGTAAAATGATCTTCAAAACCTTCTAATTTCCAGCTATATTCTATTTGTTCGTCTCCTTCAAAAAATGGAGCAGCAAAAAAGAAATTTATAGCATTATGTTTGAAATCAAGCAAATACACAAGCTCTTTGTTTTGATTGACAGACTGAAGTAAAACTCCATTTTCTAATTTTGTATATCCTCCTCTAAAAATTACAGAATCGTCTGTTAGTTCTACCTTTCTAATTAGAGTATAAAAATCTGTATCATAATTTTTTTCTACATTATTATCTATTTTATATATTCCTTTGGAATGTCCAATTAGAGTTTGATTATTTATATCGTTAAAAATAACATCTATTTGTTTAAGAACAATACGTTTGTATGATATTGTATCAACTGTAATTTTGTTGTTTTTTAGCGAAATTTTTTCTATCCATGTTCCTTCTTTGTTGTAACAAGCCAACCAGTAATTTCCTGAAGAGTCAGTATTTATTTTCCTTATTCCTATTTTTCCTGTGTTGTATCTATCTCCAAACTGATTAAATATTTCAAATTTATTTTTATCTTTATTGTATTTTTGAATTCCTAAATCATTGCATACTATAATTGTATTTAGTTTGTTAAGATAAAAAATCAAATCCACTTCTATTGAATTAAGTCCTTTATTTTCTGTAAATATTTCTTTTTTCCAGCTATTTTTTTTATCTAATTTTACAATTCCTGTATTGCTCTCCGAAAACCAAATATTGCCTTCGTTATCTTCTATAAAATTATTAATATCACTATTTTTTTTATCATAAATAAATTTATGTTCGTCAAAATTATTTAAGTCAAATTCCATTATACCACTAGAAGCACAACAGAAAGCTATGTTTGTATCTTTTTTTGATTGTTTGATTTTATAACAATCTCTAATTGGAATTATTTTTTTTGTCTGATTATTTTTTATCTCATAAATTCCGTCTGACGCTCCTAACAACAATTTATTATCTACATTAGCCAAAGTCCAAGGTTGGTCAGAGTTTTTTTTAATTGGAATAAAAGTATTTGTTGTTACATCAAAATAAAAAATTCCATTCATTGTTGCCACATAAAGAATAGAATTAAATCTAATCATACTTAGAGTAATACCTTTCAGACCATACTCTTGGTCTATTATTCTTATAGGAGAATTTATTTCAACCTTAGCAATTCCTACATTAAGACTAAACCACGAAACTCCTTCTTTGCTTTTACAATGAGACGTTACAACGATGTCTTGTATTTTTGTTTTTTTATCTATTTTTTGTAATATATTACCTTGCAAATCAACATGTAATGCACCACCACCATAAATAGTTGTAAAAATAAATGAATTATCTAATTTTGTTCCTGTATAAAGCCCGTAGTTTTTAAGTAAAGTGTTTGTTTTTTCATTAAAATAATTTTCTTTTACTTCTCCTGTTTCTAAATTAAAAATGAATATTCCAGACACAAGCGTGCCTATTAAAACTTCTGTTTTGGATAAAGGATATGTAAACATTATATTTTTATGAGCAAAAGATGCACCTCCTGTTATTTCTATTGACTTACCATCTTCTATTTTTAACAGCCCTTTGTTATAATTTCCAGAATATAAATTTTTATTTATTTCAAAAGTCAAAAAACTACTTTTAGGTAACTCTATTATTCTTTCTTTCTTGTTATCTTTAAATACAAAAATTTTGGAAGGAGAGCAAAAATAGAGATATTCATCTATTTCATAAATTGTATATATTTCGCTAAAACTATTTTCGGTGCTGTCTAACTCTGTTTTCAATGATGTAAACTTCATTTCGCCAAGTTCGTTGGACGAGATATATCCAAATTCAGCTTTTGCTCCAACATATATTATCCCAGATTTGCTTTTTATTAGCGTTCGAACAAGTGGATTGTTCGTAATTTCTATTTTATTCCAACTAACTCCATCGTATTCCAAAATGCCATCAGAATTATTTCCAATATAAATAATTCCTCTATTATCCTGAACTGTGCACCAATTTTGTTCTGTTGCATCGTAGTCTGAGTAATAAAAGTTTTTTATAAATGGTTGTCCTATTTTTGATATTTGTGAATATGACACAAATAAAATAAAAATAAATAGAGTTGTTAATAATGTTTTTTTCATTGTGGCGATATATTTTTATATTAATTAGTGTCTGGACGGAAATAGATAACAATTTATATATCAAATAAATACAAGGCTAAATCAATTTGAATGTTTAAAAACAAAAAAAGATAAAACACTGATAATCACGGTGTAAAAAAAACAGACAATGCTATAAGTTTGTAAAATACAAAACATTCAAACCAATTTAACAAGATAACACACTGTATGATTGCTTATTACCTATTTCCGTCCAGAGACTAATTACAAAGATAGGGACTGGTTCAGTTTAATTATTGATATTTTAAATAGCAATTCTGATGTAAAAT
>JAOZQN010000489.1 GCA_029932195.1 Bacteroidales bacterium
CTACATGATTATTATCCTTAAATCGTCTGACAACAAAGGGGTTATAAAAATTATATCCCATTTGAGAAACAAGTCCAAAATGTCCGAATAAAAATTCGTGTCCCACAAAAATTGTAGAAATAGTAGATTTTAACTGTATATTATCGTTGTAGTAATTATTTTTTGTAATAAAATCGTGGAACCCAGTATAATATTTTGTAGAAACTCCTGCAAAATAATTGTGAATATTATTTTTCCTGTATGTAACAAACAGAGAACCAGAATATATTGTCCATTTTGGAGTTCCTATGGGGGCAAGTGTGTTTGCAAATTCGTGTATGCCTGCACCAAACTGAAAATTTAATTTTACAATATTTTTGCTTTTTTGCGATTCGTCAATAGTTGTTTTTACTTTTTCAAAATCATTTACCATAAAATATTTTAAACCAAAACTTGCAGTTGGCAAATTCATACCAGCATTGGGAATTTGAAAATGCCCATTAGACGCATGAATCATTGAAATGCTTGTAGTAAAAAGTATTTTTTTTGATATTTTTTTATCCAAAGAAAGTGAGAAGACAGACAAATTGGTAAAATGCGAGCCTATCAATATATTATGCTGATTAGAAATAGAATCATAAGGTTTATTGAAATATGCGATTCCAATTCCTATGCTTCCCCTTAGAGTAAGTTTTTTTTTGCGTAAAATTTCAACATTCATATTTGGCACAAAACCAAACGTATAACCTAATTCCTCTGGATTTCCAAGATTTCCAACAAAAAAAGAAGCTCCTATTTCAGGAAATTTGTATTGTTTATGCCAATTTTTGCTACCTCTGGTTTTTATTCCAAAATAAAATTCGTTAAGAAAAGCAACTTTTCGTTTTGGATAATTTTCATAACTCAAATAATTATTTATAATTTTCCCAGAATGAATTTTATTTCCTAAAATAATAGTACTTCTAAAATTGGTATCAGGAGAAGTATTTATTGTGGGGTAAATATATAACTCCCTTTGAGCTGTTGCAGGTATTGGCAAAAATAAGAGTAAAAATAATATAATCATTTGACAAAAGTAGTATTTATTTTTATTTTAAAAAAAAGTAAATAAATTTGTGTTTTTATATGTATTTCTAAAAAAAAATCAAAATTTCAAAATTCTTGAAATTCAAAACTTAGTCAATGAAAATACTAAAAATAATACATGGCTATCCGCCATTATACAACGCAGGTTCAGAAGTTTATAGTCAATCTATTTGTGAGGAACTATCTAAAAAACACGAAATAACCGTTTTTACGAGAGAGGAAAATCCTTACGAACAGGATTTTAAGATACGAACAGAAAAACGAAAAGAAAATTTAATTATTCATTTTGTAAACAAACGTATTGATAAAGACAATTATAAAAATGAAAATATTGATAAAAAATTTGCTGAAATAATACGCAAAAATAAGCCAGATGTTGCACATATTGGACATCTAAATCACTTATCCACAGGAATTGTGGACGAATTATGGAAGCAAAATATTCCCGTCATTTTTACTCTGCACGATTTCTGGTTAATGTGCCCTCGTGGACAATTTTTGCAACGAAATTATGAGCAAAAAAAATATTATCAGCTTTGTGAAAAGCAAAACAACGAAAAATGTGCTATAAATTGTTATAATCACTATTTTTCGGGACAAAAAACTGATTATGAGCGTGATAAAGCATATTGGAGCAAGTGGATAAAAACAAGAATGGACGAAACAGAATCTATTATTGGAAAAATTGATATGTTTATTGCTCCTTCTAAATATTTGATGAATAGATTTATAAATGATTTTAAAATCCCAAAATCAAGAATTTCTTATCTTGATTATGGTTTTCCAACTCATTATTTACAACTTGCTGAAAATAAAGCAAATAACACTTTTACTTTTGGATATATCGGGACACATATTCCATCAAAAGGCTTAAATTTATTGATAAAATCATTTTCTAAAATAGAGAAAAAAGCTACTCTTAAAATTTGGGGACGCACAAACGGACAAAGCACAATTGCTCTTAAAAACATGTCAAAAGAGAATAAAAATAAAATCCAATTTTGTGGAGAATATATCAATGAAAATCTTGCTAATGAGGTATTTGCGAAAATTGATTGTATTGTAGTTCCTTCAATTTGGGGTGAAAATTCACCACTTGTAATTCACGAGGCACAGGCATGTAAAATTCCTGTTATTACGGCTAATTTTGGTGGCATGAAAGAATACGTAGAACACAAAAAAAACGGCTTACTATTTGAACACCGAAACGAAAATGATTTGAAGCTAAAAATGATTTTTGCAATAGAAAACACCAATAAAATGCAAGAATTAGGAAAGAAAGGCTATTTATTTTCTGAAAACAGCGAAGTCCCAAACATAAAAGAACATTGTGTAGAACTAATAAAAATTTATAAATTCTCACTATAATTTTTTCAGATAAAAAAAGCCTTTTACAATATTGCAAAAGGCTTTAATTTTGAGAAAAATTATTGTATTATTTTTTATTGCTCCACTGTAGTTCTATTGCTGTGCAAGAATTTGCGGCATTAAACTCAACATTGCCTTCCCACCACGTAAAATCATCATCATCAACAACTTTGTAGGTAAACGATTTTGTTTTATCTCCACCTAAATCTTTGGTAGCTTTTACAATAGAAGACTCATCACAAGCAGGATCTGCTGTAAAATAAACATCACTTGCATACGAACCAATTAAATTGCCATCTACATAAAATTTAAGACTTTGAGCATCATTTTCAACTAAACCTTCGGAAGCTGTTTTTCCATACCAAAAAACTACTGTGCCTTCGTATTGGCAAGTTCCGTCGTCTTCGTCTGCATCTACATCATAAGTTACGCTGTCTGGGTCTGTGCAACCTTCTGTTTTACAACCTGTTGTAAAAGCCATTAGTCCTATTAAAAGAACTGAAATTACTAAACTAATTTTTTTCATTGTTATTAAAAATTAAATTTGTTATGTTCTATAAAATCCTAAAATAGAACGATTTATAGTTAGTTTGGATTTTTATATTTTGATAAATTTACTTTTTCGGAGGGTTATTTCCTCTTCCTTTTCCTGATGGTTTTCCTGTTGTGCTTGGTGCGTTTTTTACCTTTGCCATAATTTTAAATTAAATTTGTTGAGTTCTATAAAATCCTAAAATAGAACGTTTTATAGTTAGTTTGGATTTTTTGGCATTTTTCACGAGTGCCAACTTTTTCGTTACTTTTGACATTTTAAAAGCTCATTTACAGACGCAAACATTAATTATAAAATATCAAAAAAAACTTAAATTTGCCCCCCGTGAAAAACACCCAAAATTTTTATTCAACTCTTGCCAACGTGCCGATACACTTGGCAACGTGTTGTCTTGGATGTTAGAACCGTTCAATTTTAAATATGAATAGCCTTTTTTTTATAATTCAGATTTTAAAGAACTAACACTTTCATTTATATTATTCTCTGCATCAGAATATTCTGAACTTGATACTTTATTTTTATCACTATCTAGCCATTTTATTATTTTTGAATTTTTAATATAATATCTGTTCTCTATTTTTTCTACAACGTTTCCACTCATTGGTTCATCATAGTAATTATCTATACTATATAGAAAAAATAATTCTCCATCCCAAAAATAATATTCAGAAGTAAAAACTCCCATTGAACCATATGCTTTTGTTGTTATCTTTTTTAATTCTCCATCATCATAATAACCTATAATATCCTGACCTTCACTTATTTCAAGTGTAACAGATTTTGTCGTATATGAAGATATTTCATCATTAATAATTTTAAATCTTTCTCTTATTAATTCAATTGGGTCAGTTGTTTTATTATCTTTTTCAGTATTTGATGTTGTATTTCCTTCTAATTTTTCAAAAACAATTTCTGCAATGTCTTCTGGAAAATATAATTGACTTTCTTTTATTTTTAAAAAACCATTTTTTTCTATAAGAATAATTAATGGTTCTGTTTTGTCAAAATCATTACAACTAATATCTAAATCATCAATTACTTCTTTGTAGAAAATTACATATTCAACTCCTTTATCGTCTCCCCTACAACTTAAATGACAACCTAATTGGTAGCCATCTAATTCAAGTTTGCTATTTTCACCATCAATTGTTAGCACATAACTTGCCCAAATTGGTGTTCCACCCACATTTGCTCCACCGTCCCATAAATACTCCCATGTTCCATTCCATTCTGTTTTTTTATTTTCATTATTTGTAGAACTTCCACAACTATAAAGCAAAATTATTATTATTATAAAAACTAAATTATTTTTTTTCATGTAATTGAGTTATAATTAAATTTGTTATGTTCTATAAAATCCTAAAATAGAACGTTTTATAGTTAGTTTGGATTTTTATATTTTGATAAATTTGGTTACTCACGTAAGGTTGGCCTAAATTGATTTTTCAACGATTTGTCGTGGTAAGGGATGCTTGTCGCATAGTTGATTATGCGTAAAGCGTCCACGCTTTACACGAATTTATTTGTCCAGTGTTAAAAGGGTAGCCATAAATTTACTTCTTAGGTGGATTATTTCCTCTTCCTTTTCCTGATGGTTTTCCTGTTGTGCTTGGTGCGTTTTTTACC
>JAOZQN010000490.1 GCA_029932195.1 Bacteroidales bacterium
TTAATAATTTTCCTAATTTTTAGAGAAAATAAAAATCATCATGTAGAGTAATTATTTTTATAAATTCTAACAATATAAGAGCCAGTAGTTAAACTTTCTGTATTTATGTGTTTACTATAAACATCTACTTCTTCTGTAATTAAGACTTTTCCAAGAATATCAATTATTTCTATTTTAGAGTTATTAACATTCACAACATTAATATAAGAACTTGCTGGATTAGGGAAAATGAATACTTCATTACTTGTGTTAGATATTTCTGTAGAAACGGGACTTAGATAAGGTATAGCGAAAATAATACCCGAAAGTAAATTACTACTATAGTCTCCAAATTCTCCTTCTATATTATTTGAAATATTTGTTGTGCCAGAAAGTTCGTTTACAACACCTCTAATAATCAATAAATTATCTCCACTATTAAAATCAGTAGGGCTTGTTGTAGAATAAGCTATTTTGACTACACCATCGCCAACATGATAAAGCATATTAGAGTTATTTTGAGCAAATATAACTTCTGTTATTTCAAACTGCTCTGTGTTAAATGGAATTGATAAAGTAACTGATGCTAAATCGGTTAAATTATTTCCAAGATTAACAGGTAATTCAAAAGCATCACCATTATTTACATAAATAATTCCATCATTTTCAATATCAATAGTTTGCATAGATTTTGCTCCGAAATAAGATACATTTGCATCGCCGTAACATATTGTTGAAATATTTACAGTTTCATCTGCTCCACTTACAGTTACTGCTCCACTTGTGTATGCCCAATCGCCTACAGCAAATGAACTAGTCATTGCAACTATTCGTTGTAAATCGGTGGTTAAATCAATTGTATTTAAACTCGTATTTCCATCTACATCTCCTGAAATTAATTTTAGTCCTGTTAATGAAATTTCAGTAAGAATATGTTGTTTGTAAAGAGTAACGTCCATTGCTGTGGCATGATTCCAGGCTAAGCCAATATCTGGTGTAACAGTATAATCTCCATCGGCAATACCTGTAAATGAATAATTACCACTTGCGTCGGTTGCTGTTGTTGCTACAAGTGCTGGCACAGTATTATATAATTCTACTGTTTGAGTATTTATGGCAGTTGTTGCTGCGTTATCATATTTTACTGTTCCGGAAATAGTATAAGAACCAGCACAGTCATTCACTGTTATTGCGTAGTTTGAAGATATTGTTCCGTCTCCACAGGCATTTGTTGCATAAACAGTTAAGTTTCCAGAAGTTGCTGCTGCACCAAAGTCAATTGTAATGCTGTTTGTTGTTCCTCCTGTTACAGTTATATCTGCTCCAGTATAAGCCCATGTGTAACTTGTTGCATCTGAGATTGCTACTACGCTATAAGCTACGGCATTATCTCCTTTACAAACTGTTGCTGTTCCTGAAATTACACCAGATGCTGCTGGTAGTGGATTTACTGTTATTGCATAATTACTTGAAACAGTTCCATTTCCACAAGCATTTGTTCCATATACAGTTAAGTTTCCTGAAGTTGCATTCGTGGCAAAATCAATTGTTTCACTATTTGTTGTTCCTGAAACAGTTTCACCTGTTCCTGAATACGCCCAAACATAACTTGTTGCATCGGTAATTGCACTTACGCTATAAGCACCAGATCCACTTTCGCCTTGACAAACGGTTGCCTGTCCTGTAATATTGCCAGATGCTGCAGGTAAATTGCTAACAATTACTGCCAAAGTTCTTGCAGTTCCGTTTCCACTTGCATTTGAAGGAGTACATGTAACATTTCCATCTGTTGCTCCAACTGTTACTGTTACTGAGTTCGTGCTTTGACCTGCTGTAATTGACCAACCAGCTGGGAATGCCCAAGTTTCTGTTACTCCTGTTACGTCTGTTACAGAATAAACCTGTGAAGAACCTTCGCAAGGTGTTGTGCTTCCTGTTATTACACTTGGTTGTGCAGGTAAAGTAAGTTCATCGCCTGTTAAACCAGGAGTTAAATAACAAACATCTGTATTCAAATATTCATATATTGAGAAATAATAAGTTGTATTTGCAGTAAGCCCTGTTACTGTAACATTAGGCGAGTTGCTATTTGCATCATATACGACAAAGTTTCCTGTTCCTATCTCATCTGGTGTTCCTGAAAAATTAGCATCATCTGTATAAGTTACTCCTGAAACAGGATTTGCATCAACTACCGCTGCCTCATGTGCAAGAACTAAAACTCTATCGCCATTTCCTTTTGTCCAACTTAAATCAACAGAAGTTTCATGCGGTGTGGCAGAAAATGAAATTGCCTGTGTTGTTGGTGGGGTGCAAGCAGCTACACTTTTAGATGCTTGTGTCGTATTTCCATAAGAACCTTGATTAATTACTCCACCACTTTGGGGTTCGTTTGCAAATGCGTCTGCATTTCCACCGTCAAGTGCAGGAGAGTTAGAAGCGTCTGCTGTCCACGTTCCTGCTGTTGCAGTTGATGGAGGCCACTCACCATTATGATACGAATCTTCCGTAGAAAAAATATGATAATCTCCACCACCTACAAATTTAGGGTCAACAATACTTTCGTTTCCTCCTAATGGTCCTGTATTATTTGTTGCACTATTATAATCAAATAAATTTGTATTTGTTGTGTAATATGTATTGTAATCAGAAGAAACTGAGTTTCCAGGACTTATTAAAGCGTAATAATCATTGCTTCCTGATTTTGCAACAAAAATATTATTTTCTACTGTTGCAGATACGCTTGCAACGTATAAGCCTGCACCTGTATTTGAAGCAGGAGCAGTTTCATCTCCCGAAACAACAATATCATCAACATGCCACCACTCGGCAGCATCAGCTCTACCAGTAAACTTAATATATAAAGTATTGCTTGTTGGAGTTACTCCTGTTACAGAATATTGAGCATAAGTGTTATGATCATTATTAATATAAAAAATCTCTTGTGTCCAATCAATATTATCAAAACTGTAATAGCCATATAAATCATCATCATTTCCCATACTACCTCCATGATTTTCATCAGAACGAGCATAACATGAAATTGTCAAATTATCATATCCTGTAACATCTACGGAAGAGTATTGTAAGCTACCATTAACCTCTGGTAGCATAAAAGATTTTGTTGGACTATTAGCATATCCTGCATCATCATAAACAGACCATGTGCTTGCAGTTGCACTCCAACCTGTAAAATCACCACTTTCAACATTAAAATCAAATAATGGGACTCCAGTTGCAGGAGTATAAGTTCCTCCATTATTATCGGCAGTATTATTTTTAATAGTATTATTAGCACTTAAAACTTCAATACCATACATAAAATTAGCATACGCAAGGTTATTAGTAATAGAAAAAGGAGTTCCTGTTTCTACTTTTATACCAGAACCTCCAACAGAAGCAGAAGTTTTGTTATATTGAATTGTAACATTATCACCTTGTGCATAAATATTGTCTAAATTTGCAGTTTCAACAGTAAAACCAGTAAGAGTTACATAATCTACTGTGCTTAAATTAAAACCATAATCATTACCTGTAGCATCAACAGTAACAACGTCACCAGAATTATTTTGAATAATAAGCAAATTTCCTGAAACAGGATTTAATTCTGAATTTAATGCTACTTCATCAGTATAAGTTCCTGCATTTACATTAATAGTTTTTGTTCCTGCTAAATCACCTGCGTTAAAAGCAGTTGTTCCATACCATGCGTGAAGCCCTGTTACAGCACTTAAAATTGTTGGGTGATTATCGCTTGTAACACTTGCACCAGAAACTACTGGTATTGTGTTACGGGTATTTATTGTTATTGATTCTGAGTTATCAGTTCCTGCTGCATTTGTAACAGTTAATGTTCCTCCAGTATAATTTCCAGCAGGAAAATCAACAACTGCTATTGAACCATTATTAGAGACAACTGAACCTACAACACCTCCTATATCAAACGAACAGCCCATAAGACCAGAACCATCAATAGTAATTTGTTTTCCCCTGTCTTCAAATAAACTTGTTGGTGCTACATTTGTCACAGCTGGAGGGTCAGATATTATTCCTGTTACAATTAATGAATAATTTTGATTTCCTCCTGATAAACTTGCTTTGTGTGTTACGTCAATAGTATAAGAACCTGACGCACCACTTATAATTATTTTTTCATAAGGGTCTACAAAATTATCTCCCGCATTACTATTTGTTGTAATAGATGTTAAACGAAATGGGTAATAAGTGCTCGCTCCTTGTGTTACTCGAATATCTAAATCATTTACAAGAGCAGGTGTAGTACTATTTGTTCCTCCATTAGCTGTTCCTGCAGGGTCTGTCCAAGAAATAGAGACAATTAAATCATTTGTACCATCAGAAACAACATCAATTGAAAATGAACTCCCATCAGTTAAATCAAGTTCGGAAATTATAGATAAAGTAGCATCATTATCAATAGCTTCAACGGCTACTTTTGCATTTAACAATCCCCAACCAAAAATAGCATCAGGTCCAGCAGTTCCAGCATCATCTGCCGTATGAAGAGCTAATCCTTTTAGAGTTGCAGCTTTCATAAAATTTGAATTAATATTATCAATAGTTCGTGCAATTATTTAGAGTTTATTTAACGATTTAATAATTAAATACTT
>JAOZQN010000491.1 GCA_029932195.1 Bacteroidales bacterium
TAGTCATCTGTCAAGTGGAATAACAGAAATAGATACTGCTAATTGGAACTCTGCTTACACATGGACACAAGATTTCACAGAGTCAGATCCTTTCTTTATTAGTCATCTGTTAAGTGGAATAACAGAAGTAGATACCACCAATTGGAACTCTGCTCATTCTCAATTAAATTCGCTTGATGCAAACAAACTCGTTACCACCAACGAAACAGGAGATTTAACATCTTTTAGCTACGGAGCAAGTGAGCAAGTGCTTACCACAAATGGCAGTGGAGATTTAGAATGGCAAACAATAGATATGGAAACTCCCGAAACCTTTTGGGTGCGAGCAGGAAATAGAACTCATTTGAAAAACAGCAATGATAATGTAGGAATAGGAAAAAACAATCCAAAACATAGTTTACATATTTATAGAGACTTAACAAACGAGTTTTCTAACAATATTCAGCCTGCAACCATAAGATTAGAAAATCTTAGTGGATCTGATGGAATTGGTTTTGTAGAAGATGAAAATCATGTTTGGGATATAGAATCAGATAACAATAAGTTTAATCTTAAATAGTCTCTGGACGGAAATAGGTAATAAGCAATCATACAGTGTGTTATCTTGTTAAATTGGTTTGAATGTTTTGTATTTTACAAACTTATAGCATTGTCTGTTTTTTTTACACCGTGATTATCAGTGTTTTATCTTTTTTTGTTTTTAAACATTCAAATTGATTTAGCCTTGTATTTATTTGATATATAAATTGTTATCTATTTCCGTCCAGACACTAAATATGGATTTTCTAAAAAAGGGAGTCCACTTGAAATAGAAACTAAATTTGCTTTTACTAACCAAGCATATTTTGGACTTGGAACAAGCAACCCAGAAACAAATATTCATATAAATTCACCAGACGAAAACCCAATTCTACGTTTCGAAAGCACCTACGAAGGCGGAATAAATCCACCACCAGAAGACGACGAGCTAAGAGGAATAGTGCCAGTAAACTGGGACATACGATTAGACCAAACAAGCCTACGCTTTGACTACAAAGACCAACCGAACAAAATAACTTTCCACAGCGGAGGAGGCATAACTGCACAAGGAACAGTAAACGCCAAAACTTTTAGAAACCAAAACAACTCTTTTAGAGTAAATGAAGAGGGGCACCTGGTTGCTACAAGTTTTAGTGGAGACGGTTCTGGATTGGATAATGTTAGTCCATGGGAAGAAAAACAAAACAGCAATGATATTTATTACAATACAGGAAATGGAAATGTAGGAATAGGAACAGATGCTCCAAATGTAAAATTAGATGTGGAAGGAAAAATAAGAACTAATGATAACGATATTTATTTAAGAAGTGGAGCAGACAACAACCACGGACTTGGCTGGTATGGAACAAATACCAATAAATTTGCTAATACAGAATTAGACGGACCCGTTGTGTATGGCAATAGCAAAGGAGCATTAGGAACAAGAAGGGGTGCTGGAGATACAGAAAATATTGCACTTACCTGGAAACACAACGGATATGTAGGAATAGGAACAAGTAATCCTACTGCAAAATTAGAAGTATATGCTGGCGACATTTTATTAACTGCTTCTGCCAACGACCCTGGCGATATTGTTTTTAGAAATAGTGGAGGTGACCAATTTGGGCGAATTTGGACTTATTATAATAGTGGAGAGCCACAATTAAGATTAAGTGGAGGAGAAAACGATGGTAATATCAGTCCAGATATAGTTATTAATAAGAACGGAGATGTAGGAATAGGAACAACGAGCCCAAGTAAACTTTTATCTGTTGGAGAGCATTTTACCGTAGATGCAGCTGGTAACGTAGTAGCTACAAGTTTTAGTGGAGGCGGACTTGGTATTTGGGAAGAAAAACAAAACAGCGATGATATTTATTACAACACAGGAGATGGAAATGTAGGAATAGGAACAAGTAATCCAACAGAAAAACTTGAGGTAAAAAATGGTTCTATATTTATACATGGAACAAGTGGAGGGCAAGGAAGATTAGTATTAAAAAAAGATGGAGGAGGAGATCAGTTTGAATGGTATCCACAAAATACAGGACTGTATTTATATAACAGAACTTCGGGAGATCATAATATGCATATTCGTAACGATGGAAACATTGTTATATACAAAGAACTATGGGTAAAAGAAGACATCTGGATACAAGGTTTTAAACCTACACATTGGGGCGATTTTGTTTTTGAGTCAGACTACAACCTTATGCCACTAACCGAACTGCAAACCTACATCGCTGAAAATAAGCATCTTCCAGAAGTGCCATCGGCAGAAAAAATTGGAGAAAACGGATTTAAACTGGCAGAAATGGACGCTCTACAAATGCTAAAAATTGAAGAACTAACACTATATATATTGCAACTACAAGAACAAATTACCGAAATGCAAACAGAAATTAACCAAATTAAAAACTAATAGAAACACAACTATTTTTATTCAACACTTACTAACGTTCCGTTAGGAACTTAGTAACGTGTTGCCTTGATAGTTAAAACAATTTAAACTTAAAAAAACAATGAAAAATACAATAAACATAGTATTTGCTATTGCAATAATGATTAGCATTAGCAGTTGCAAAAAAAGTTATGAATTAAACATAACAGGAAGAGTGTTAGATATTGCCACTAACGAACCAATAGAAGGAGTAACAGTTAGAGCCGTAGATGGATACTGGAGTGGTGGTGGTTTTTTGGGAGGTTTCTACGAAGAAGGAGAACAAATTGTTTACACAGACGAAAACGGAGAGTTTACACTTAATTTTGAAGGAGAACACACTTGCCAGATTTATTTAACAAAACAAATTAATATGAGTAAATGGTATAGCCCAGCACAAGCAACAACCTACGCAAAAACTTTTGAGGCAAGCAGATTTAATAATAATTATGATGAGGAGCTTACTTTATATTTGCAAACAAATAGTAAATTTCAAAGATATTTTATAAAAGAAGAGCCGTGTAATGAAACTGACAGTTTGATTGTTTCTTATTTACCTTACAATAAAGCATATCTTTTTGAACCCGAAGTAAGAAAATTCTCTGGTTGTATTCCTCACCTATTTGTGCAATATCATACTGTAGGAGGTTTGTATTATCATTATAAAATGGATTACACAGAAAATGGAGCATGGAAATCAAAAACAGACAGTGTTTTTATAGAGCCTTTTGAATCCTATCTTGATACTATTTACTATTAAAAACAAAAACAATGAAAAAATATATAATATTATTATCAATAATTGTTGTGCAAATGCCTATATTTGCACAACAATACACAGCAAGTGTGTTGCAGAACGAAAATTATATTCTTAATCCAAAAGAATATTTAAGTGAAATACCAAAAGAATATATACAATCGGGTATTTTAATAGACCGAGCATTGTATAAACACACACTATTGGAAGTAAATGGCTACGACAAAGTTACTTCTGTTTCCTATGCAGAGTGGGCAAGCATGTATAGGAGCATAGAATATGCTAATTTAGACACAAACTATATTAGTAATTTTAAAACTTTAAATACACTTAATCGTCTGTATTACAAATCTCAAAACGTGCATCCTATTGCAGTTTTTGATTTTAGTTTCCAACGCATAAAAGAAGAAGCAATTAGCAATGGAGAGTTAATTGAAACAGATAATTTATTATAAACAATTTAAACTTAAAAAAACAATGAAAAATACAATAAACATAGTATTTGCTATTGCAATAATGATTAGCATTAGCAGTTGCAAAAAAGATTACGAAGTGCATTTAACAGGCAGAGTTTTAGATATAGTAACAAACGAGCCAATAGAAAATGTGAAAGTAGAAGCAATAGATGGACATTACAACTCTGGTGGCGGATTTCTTGGCGGAGGATTTTCTCCCACAGGAAAAGAGCAAACTGTTTACACAGATGAAAACGGAGAGTTTGAAATAAACTTAGAAGGAGACGAAACTTGTTATATATACTTAACAAAAGGTGGATACATAGACGCACAAGAAAAATCGTATGCCGCAGAATACGAAGGAAAACGTTTTTCAAGTGGGTATAGTGAAGACATAACACTTTATTTATCAGAGGGAAGTGAATTTTGGGGTATTTTTAAAAAAACAGAACCATGTTTTGAAACAGATAGTCTGATTGTAAGCATTTTAGATTACAATAATAATAATATCTATTTACATAGACCAGAAATAGATAGATTTCAGGGATGCGACTATCACTTATCTAATCAAAAAAATTGTGTTGTTGGGCTTTATTTACGTTATCAATACGATTATACCGAAAATGGAGTTTGGAAAACAAAGACAGATAGCATATTAATAGAAACGAATAACCAACATATAGACACTATTTACTATTAAAACCAAAAAACATGAAAAAATATATAATATTACTATTTGCAATAATGTTGCAAGTAGGTGCTTATGCACAAGTGCATACAGCAAGTGTAATACAAAATGAAAATTATTTTTATAGTTCCACAGAATACTTAAATAAAATTCCAGATAAATTTATTAATTCAAATATTCTAATAGATAGAGTACTGAAGTTTCGGAGTTTATAACATCTTAAATATCAAAAAGTTAAAAAATTAAA
>JAOZQN010000492.1 GCA_029932195.1 Bacteroidales bacterium
CCCTTTGGGAGGGCTGGGGTGGGCTCATCAATGGATTATTTACAGACTGAATAAATTTAAGACTGTTAATTTTTCTTATATTTTAAAAATCATTTTTGATTATGTGAAATTGTAATCAGCTGTAAATAAGTGAATAATTAATAAATAGAATAGCTATCAGATAAATTTAAAACTATCAGATAGTTTTTTTTTACTATATATTACAAAAAACTATTCAATTTTTTTATCTTTGCACGATTTTTATAAATTCAAATTTAAAGAAACAATGAAACAGCGAAGTTTTAATATTCAATTTCAAAACTTTTCAATTTCAAAACTTCAAAACTTAACATAAATGACACAATTTAGAAAATTTAATTTGATTACCGGTTGGGTAGTTTTTATTATTGCTACCGTAACCTACGCACTCACAATTGAGCCAACATCAAGCCTTTGGGACTGTGGAGAATTTATTGCTTCGGCACACAAACTTGAAGTAGGACACCCACCAGGAGCACCATTTTTTATGATAATAGCAAAAGTATTTTCGCTACTATCTTTTGGAAACACCGCAAAAGTGGCTCTATTGATGAATATGTTATCGGGGCTGTCAAGTGCATTTACAATCCTGTTTTTATTTTGGACAATCACACATATTGCAAAAAAATTAGTAAGAAATGTATCTGATACAGAAACTTTTAATATGTCTCAACTAATTGTAATTATGGGAAGCGGTGCTGTTGGAGCATTGGCTTACACTTTTTCGGATACGTTCTGGTTTTCGGCAGTAGAGGCTGAGGTTTACGCAATGTCATCGTTGTTTACGGCGATGGTTTTCTGGGCAATTCTCCGTTGGGAAGACGTAGCTCACGAAAAATACGCCGACCGCTGGATAATTTTAATCGCATTTTTAATGGGCTTATCAATTGGAGTTCATTTACTTAACTTACTTGCAATTCCTGCCATCGCACTTGTTTATTATTTCAAAAAATATAAAACCACACCTTTTGGAGTTATTGCAACAATATCAGGTTCATTTGTTTTACTACTCCTTATTATGTATGGAATAATTCAAGGACTTGTAGTTTTTGCCTCAAAATTTGAACTTTCGTTTGTTAATGGCTTTGGTTTACCGATAAATGCAGGCTTCTTAATTTATGTAATTTTCTTGTTTGCTCTCGTAGCGGTAGGTTTATATTTTTCTTATAAATATCAAAAACCATTATTAAATACAATAATTCTCTCATTTACAGTTATTTTGATAGGTTATTCATCATTTGCATTGATAATTATCCGTTCTTCTGCCAATCCGCCAATGGACGAGAATAATCCAGAACATGCTTTTGCTTTAAAATCATACCTAAACCGTGAGCAATACGGAAATAGACCATTAATGCTCGGACAATTTTATGATGCCGAAGTTGTGGAAAGTGTAGATAACTATACTTATGCTCGTTTTGGTGATAAATATAAAAGGGTTAAAAAATCAAATCCAACTTACAAATACGATAAAGTATCTTTATTTCCTAGAATGTATAGTTCTGACGGTAATCATATTAGTGCTTATAAATCTTGGGGAAGCATAAAAAATAGTCCGAATATGGCAAATAATATTCTGTATTTTGTGAAGTATCAGATTGGACACATGTATTTTAGATATTTTATGTGGAACTTTGCAGGACGACAAAACGACGAACAAGGACACGGTGGTTACCAAAAAGGAAATTGGATTAGCGGAATAGGATTTCTTGATGCCGCAAGAATTGGTAGTCAGAAAAATTTGCCTGATGCCATAAAAAATAAAGCAACAAGAAATGTATATTTTATGCTTCCGTTATTGCTTGGTTTACTTGGAGTTATATTTAATTTTACCAAAGGGCAAAAAGATTTTTGGGTAGTAGCTTCGCTGTTTTTACTCACAGGGCTTGCAATTGTTCTTTACCTAAATCAAACACCGTATCAGCCACGTGAACGTGACTATGCTTATGCTGGTTCGTTCTACGCTTTTTCAATTTGGATAGGACTTGGAGTGCTAGCAATTTGGGATATGCTTCAAAAAATAAAACAACTAAAAAGTCCGATAGCACATTCGGCTATTGCTGTGGCAATTGCGATAATTATTCCAATACAAATGGTTTCTCAAAACTGGGACGACCACGACCGTTCGGGTAGATATACCACACGAGACCTTGCTGCTAACTACTTGAATTCTTGTGCTCCCAACGCTATTTTGTTCACCTATGGTGATAATGATACTTTCCCACTTTGGTATGCCCAAGAAGTTGAAGGCATAAGAACTGATGTTAGAGTGGTGAATTTGAGTTTATTAAGCACTGATTGGTACACCGAACAAATGACAAGAAAAGCATATACATCAGAAAAATTACCAATTTCTTTCAAATTTGAACAATACCGACAAGGAAACAGAGATTTTGTGCCAATTTACGAAACAAATGATTATCTTTTTATGGAAAAATACAATGCCAATAGAAAGAGATTTGATAAGAAATATGAGGAGATGTTTAATCAATTTATTGAAACAGCACAAAATTCTAGCTTCCCCGAAATGGAGAAAAAAGCTATGCAAACTTTAAGTGAGGGTTATCAAAATTTTCCAATAACTAAATTTATTGGCTTGATAAACACTCTTGCGGATAAAAATAATATAACAAAGTTTAATCTTGATGCTACTTCAATTGATAGCTTAAAAACAGAAACAACAGCTTTGCTTAACGAAATAGTTAGTGCTCCTGTGCCACTTCTGGATTTAGTTAATTTTATAGGTTCGGATAACCCCGACACAAAAGTTGGCTACGGAGATGAAGAAATAGATTTTATTCCTACAAAATTTTTCATGTTACCTGTTGATAAAAAGAGAGTTTTAGAACTTGGCTTTGTTCCAAAAGATAGGCAAGACGAAATTGTGGACGCATTGGAATGGAGAATAGGAAAAACTTATTTGATGAAAAGCCAAATGATAATTCTGGATATTTTGGCACACAATAATTGGGAGCGTCCTATTTATTTTGCATCAAGCGTGGGTGCAGAAAATTATATGGGACTTACAAAATATTTTAGATTAGAGGGTTTTGCATATCGTGTTGTGCCTTATGAGGTTAAAGGAAATGAAAAAGGTGTTCATGGAAGTGTGGATTCAGATATTTTATACGAAAACCTAATGAATTTTAATTGGGGTAATATAGAAAAAGACCATTTTCATGTAGATCATTATGTGCATAGAGTGGTTTCAATTATGGATATCAGAGATGTTTTTCACCGTTTGGCAGCAAAACTAATTGAGGAGGGTAAAAACGAAAAAGCTGAAGAAGTTTTAGATAAATGCGTTGCAACTTTGCCACATAGTAAAATTGCTTATAGCTTTTCTATACTTCCTGTTATAGAAGATTATTACAAAATTGGAAAAGCAGAAAAAGCCAACGAAATAGCAAATACAATGTTTGCGTATCACAAAGAGCATCTTGAATATTATGCGACATTAAAAGGAGACCAAGCAAACGACGTGGATAGAGAAAAACAAATTGGCGTTTACGTTATCCAACAGCTACTTGCCTACGCACAAGAATACGAACAAGATGCAATGATGGAAAAAATGATGCCAACTTTTCAAAAATATGGATATATGCTGGGATTGTAATGAAAAATAGGTTTAATATATTTAACCTTAAATCATTAAAAAAACGTTAAAACGGTTGAGTTTTAATTATTTATATTAACCCACGACTTAAGTCTTGGGTTAATATAAAATACAGATTATAACCATTTTAACGGTTTTCATGAATAATGCAGGCTAAAACAGAAATATAGTAAAGATGTAAAAATAATTTACAAATCATCAGAAATTGAAAATGTTTAAAATGAAAAATAATGAGAGAAATAAAAATAAAAATAGATGACACACTTATTAATACTTTTGGTTATTCTTTAATAGAATCTAAATTACAAGATTTTTTATCAGTAATGCTTGTTAAGTTTTCAGCAATGGAAATTTTAAAAGATATAGAAAATACAGACCTTATAAATGACCCCGAGTGGTTAAATGCAAGAGATTTAGCATGGGAACAAGAGAAGGATAAGTATTTAAAATCAATAACTGTATAATAATGAATAAATTAGATTTTGTAGTAGATACAAATGTTTTGATGAGTTTTTTGATAAGTGGAAATTCAAGCTATAAGCCATTATTAAAATGTTATAATTTCTTTTTGCCAGAATTTGGTTTAATTGAAATAGATAAATATCAACATATTATTTTTGAAAAAACAAAATTAGAAAAAAATAATTTGATTGATTTTAGTTATTTTTTATTCTCTGAAATAACAATTTTACCAAATTATATTTTTGATAAAGAAATTTTAAAAAGAGCAATATACTTAACAGGAAATGTTGATATAAAAGATGTAACATTTGTAGCACTATCAATGCAATTAAATATTCCATTAATAACAAGAGATGAAAAATTAATAAAAGGAATGAAAAAGAAAAAATATAACAATATTATTTTACTAAAAGATTTTCTGCAAAATATTTATTCGTAAATATTAATAACTGAAGTTTCGGAGTTTATAATTAATTGATTATTACGTATAAAATGTTTTTG
>JAOZQN010000493.1 GCA_029932195.1 Bacteroidales bacterium
GCATTTTAAAATTTCAAAAGTAACGAAGAAATTGGCACTCGTGAAAAACGCCAAACTTTTTTATTCAGGTCTTTCTGTTCTAACTACTTTCCCCTCTTCATATATATCAATCCGGACAAGTTCTCCTGTTTCGTTGTAAAAATATTTTTTACCATCTCGTAATATTCCGTCTTTAAAATCACCCTCTTTTATTACTTGATGGTCTTCGTTGAAAAATTTATTGTAGCCAGTTCCAGTAAAAGTATCGTAGTTGTTTTCATTGTTATTATTATTGTTGTTGTTTTCGTTGTTGTTATTATTTGCATTATTATTATTATCGTCAAGAGCATAATATATAACCGAGTTTTTATCTAAAACTCCATTTTCAAAGTTTTTTGTTATTTTGACTTCTCCTGTTGCGTAATATTCTGTTGTAATGCCATTTATAATACCATCAGTCCAGTTGCTTTCTTTTTTCAAACTTCCATCTTGATAGTATTCTTTTAGTATTCCTATTTCTTTTCCATTTTCCCAGTATCCTTCTATTTTTATATTGTTGTCTTCGTAAAAATATCTTTGAATTCCAGTTCGTTTGCCGTCGTTGTTGTATGTCCAGATATATTCGGGATTTCCGTTGTCGTAAAAGAATTGATATTCTCCCGTCCATTTGTTACCGTCCCAGTTTCCAGACTCTTGCAGAATACCATTTCTATTGTATATTCTTGTTTCTCCATTTATTATACCTTCACTAAAAGTCATATAAGTTCTAATATTTCCATTTTGAAAATAAGTTATCCAAATACCTTCTTTTTTGTTATCAAAAAAACGACCTTCTTGCGAAATATTATTTTTATATCTATCGCTAAAATAAAACCATGTGCCTTGTTTTAAGTCATTTATATCTACCACATTTATAGTGTCTCCGTTTCGCAGCAAATATTCTTTTTGCCCAAACGAAGTATTTATTATCAATATGTTAATTATTAAAAATAAGAAATATTTTTTCATAGTTGATTTACAATTTTGCCCACCCCGCCCTCCCAAAAGGAGGGAGTCTTTCCACCATAGGTGGAGTTTTTGCTCCCTCCTTTTGGGAGGGCGGGGGTGGGCTTTTTATTTACAATATTTTTCTATCATTTCTTTTGCTCCAGGAATGTTGTAACTTGTAGCGACTTTTAAATCGTTGCAAGCCTCGTTTATTTTATTTATTTCTAAGAAATAAATCGCTCTTGTGTAATATGCCGCCCCTGCATTGTCTTTTTTGAATTCAATAACCTTATTCATATCTTGAATTGCAGCTTCTATGTTTCCATTTTTATGAAGTAACATTGCTCTGTTATGAAATGCTTTAAAAGAAGTTTGGTCTAATTCTATAGATTTATTGTAGTCCAACATTGCACCTGCGTCGTCGCCAGCAAATACTTTTGCAAGCCCCCTATTTGAATATGCCGAAGCATTTTCAGGGTTTATATTTATAGCAATATCAAAAGTTTCTATTGCTTCTTTATATTTGCCCATTTTACCTAAAGTAACCCCTTTATTAATAACTACTTCACTGTTTTCAGGGTTAAGTTGTATTGTAGTATTGTAGTCGCTAAGAGCTTTTTGGAACTCGCCCAAAAAATCATAAGCTCCACCTCGTTCTTGATATGCTGCAACAAACTTTAAATCAATAGCTATTGACTTATCAAAATCTTTTATTGCTTCTTTTACTAATGCTGTATCGCTAAACTCTGCCCCAAGTTCTTTTTTGCAAGAGCCTCTGTTATAAAAAGCACTTGTATAATCTGGTTTTCGTTTTATTGCATTGCTAAAATCATCAATTGCAAGGAGTTTGTATTCCTTAAATTTTTGATAATCGTTATTTTCTTTATATTCTTTTGCTGTATTATTATATATTGTTCCTCTATTATTATATGAAACTACAGCTTTTGGTTGTTTTTCTATCACATCGCTCCAATGAGTTAGGCTGTTTTTCCACACATGCTCACGTTCTATGGTCATGTATGATAATAATCCAATATATAGAAAAATAATAATATGAAAAACAGTAATATTTATTCCTCCTATTTTTATTTTTGATGATAAAGACTCTAAGAAAGATATTTTTTTATCAGTAATTAAATTTGATAAATATGCTATGGCTATAAAAAATCCTATTGAAGGAATATATGCATATCTATCTGAATACATTGCACTTCCCACAGGGATTAGTTGCAAAAGAAGTAAAATATTAAGAATAAAAAATAGAATAGCAAAAGTTATTTTTTTATCTTTTTTAAAGAAATAAATACCTGCTCCTCCCACCAAAAAAGAAGGAATTAATCCGAGCCAATAATAAGTTGGAATTGTTTTATCTACAATATCTGGATAGGGATATATTGCCGAAAGATTGAACGGAATAATTAATTTTATCAAATATTGAGTAAAACCGTAGCCAGCAATTGCAATTCTTTTATGAAATCCATAAACTCCAGACTGTATTGCATATCCTTCATCTTGAGCATTTATGGCAATAAGTCCAAAAAGCATACCAAGAGCGACGAATGGTATTTTTTCTATAATTATTTTGGCAGATAATAATTTTCGGTTGAGGAAATAATCAACTGCTACAAAAGTAACTGCAAGCGAAACTGCCTGTGCCTTAGATAACAAACTTAACAAGAAAAATAAAAATGCTATTATTATAAATTGTATTTTTTCTTTTTTTATGTATTCAATATAAAAAAGCAACGAAGAGAGATAAAAAGCAGTATAAAGCACATCTTTTCTTTCCGAAATCCATGTAATAGACTCTACGTGAATTGTATGAATACCAAATAATAGGGCAGTAATAATTGCTATTTCTAAATTGTCAAATAATTTTAATATGATAAAAAATAATAGTGCAGTAGAAATTACATGTAAAAGAATATTTGTAAGTTGAAATAGCCAAGGAATTGTTTCTCCATCTTCATCTGCTCCAGTTACCTGGTAATTAAGATTTAAGCTCAACATTGTTAGTGGGTGATAGTTGCCCATAAAATATCGTTCTTTGAGGTCTTCGGAATAGAATATTTTTTTTAGAGTTTCTACATCTAAATTTTCCAACATTGTATTTCCATTAATATTATCTTTGGTTTTTAAAGAAACATAGTTTTGGTCGTCCCAGTTTGTTACTTCATTTTGGAAAGTTGGAATATATACCGCAAAGGTTATCGATAAAATAACGAAAAGAGCAATGAATTTAGTATTATTAGAAAATGTTTTTTTGGGAGGAATATAATTATCTTTTTTTCGTGGAACTTCTTTTTTTTCTACATTCTTATTTTGATTAGACACTCTTTTTCCGCTGTATTGTCTCTTTTTTTTGCTTATATATTGTCCTTTTTTTTTCATTATTATTGCAATTTTATTCTAAAATATCTTTAACAAGTTTTAGTAATTTTGATTTTGTTATTGTGCTATCTTCCGATTTGTCGTAAATAGTAATTAAATTGATTTTATAGCCAGTGTCTGTTGTTTCTAAAAGATAGGTAATAACACGAAAACCACCACTTTTTCCCTTACTTTTGCTCTTACTTGCAAGTCGTATTTTATACATATTAGAGCCAAGAAATATTCCTTTTTTGGGCTCTAACAATAATTCTTTTTCTAATTCTAATAATTCAGACGACAAACTTTTAAACTTTTTTAAAAACTTTTTAGCTCGGCGTTCAAAAAAAAATGTTACTATTACTTTATTATTCATTGAGCATTTGTTTTAATGTTTTCTCAGGAGCTTTGCCTTCTTTTATTTTTTTTACATCTTTTAAGCCAGCTTCTATTTGAGTTAATAATTCTATTTCTTTTATATTTTCCAAAGTATTGGTTTCAATAGTAATAAAACTATTTGCTTCGAAAGATATTGCTTTTAAATAAAGTAATAAAGCCTTTCCTTTGGCGAGATTGTTGTCAATATTTATTGTAAGTGTTTCCATAATTTAAAATTGTTAATTGGTGTTTTTTGTTTTCTGATATTAATAATATCTTTTTAATTAGGCGAAGGCTAATTAAAAACTAAACATTTAGAACTAAGCACTAGTTTATATCAAATATCCCTTTTTTGTTTCGGTGCAAAGGTAAAGAAAAAAGAAGTAAAAATACAAGTAAAAAAGAAACAAAGATTTTTTTACTCAAAGATTTATACACGTTACTAAGTCCCTGCGGGACGTTAGTAAGTGTTTCAGGTAAGACTTACTAGCGTTCCGTAGAAACTTAATAACATCAATTCACTATTAGTTTTGTTGTTTGGATAGTTTTTTCTTTGTTTGTGAATATTATAAAATAAGCTCCTTGTTTAAAGTTGCTTATATCAATTTGCATTGCGGTAGTAAAATTTGTGCTGTAAATAATTTTTCCTGTGAGATCTGTTAGCTGTATTTCTAACTCGGCACGGTTATGTTAAGTATATCGATAGGGCTAACTAAAAAACAGAAAAATGTATGAAAAAGTTTGCTCGTTAAAATTAATATTTGTTCTTTTGCATTTTAAAATATTATCATTTAATTTTGGAAATAATAAATTATATCTTTTTTTAACCTTTTAATTAACTGAAGTTTCGGAGTTTATAACATCTTAAATATCAAAAAGTTAAAA
>JAOZQN010000494.1 GCA_029932195.1 Bacteroidales bacterium
AATTGTAAAACAGTAAGCAAGTTAAAACTAATATTCTTACAAAAAAATAAAATAGAAATAAAAGAACAAAAAAAAAGCCCTGTGGAAATATCCGCAGGGCTTTTTTTTATGTTCAAAATTTAGTGAAAATGAAAATTACAATAAAACAAATTTTTCTTTTGCTTATAACTTCCTGTAAATGAACAGCTAAAATTGTTGTCTTTTTTTTTACTATTTATTTCATTCATTTTTGTAAAACATTTTTTTAATATCAATAACTAAAAATTTATTAAAATGAATTTAAAAAAAATAAAAAAGCAAAAGGAACGAAAGGAGACAAAAATACAATTACTTCAAAAACATATTGGCTTTAGAGTTACAAAATCAGATTTTGAATTTATTAACAAAATAATTAAAAATGAAAAATACTCAAAATCTGAAATATTTAGAAAATTTATGTTTTTTTTAATCAATAACAATTTAAAATAAAAAATTATGAACATTACAATTTTAAGTGCCGCACCGAACAGTAAAGCAACAAAAAGTATTATAGCTGCAGGAGAAAAAAGAAATCACAAAATGACGGTTTTAGACCCCGCATATTTATATTTATTAGTATCCGATGCCGTGAACGGATACGATAGAATATATGACGGTTGGCAATCTGGAAATAAACCTATACGAATAAATGCAAAAAATGTAGATGCAGTAATAAGTAGAATTGGCAAAAATCTATCCTATGGAGTATCTGTTTTGCAACACTTTAAAGAAAATTTAAGTATTTTTACAACACAATCTCCCGAAGGAATAAAAACGGCAAGCGACAAACTTTTGTCAATTCAAAAAATATCTAAAGCAAAAATCAAAGTCCCAAAAACTGTAATTGCAGACAACGGAGTTCATGTTGATTGGATGCTGGAGCAGGTTGGTGGTTTGCCAGCAATAGCGAAAATGCTAAATGGAAGTCAAGGAATTGGTGTGTTTCCTTTGGAAAGTAAATTGCAAACTAAAGCAATGTTGGAAAGTTTTTATAAGAGTAAAACTAAAGTATTATTACAACAAATGATTGATGGCGAAGCAAAAGATATTAGAGCCATAGTGATTGATAATGAGGTTGTTACAGCAATGGAACGAACCGCTCCCAAAGATGACATAAGAAGCAATATTAGTTTGGGCGGAACTGGAAAAAAAATAGAATTATCTGAAGCAGACAAAGATATTTGCATAAGAAGTGCAAACGCTTGCGGTCTGCAAGTGGCTGGAGTGGATATTATGAAAAATAAAGAAGGACAGTCGTTTATTTTGGAAGTTAATAGTAATTATGGATATAGTATTGAACAAATTACTGGAGTTGATATTTCCACGCCGTTAATAAAATATTGTGAAAAAAATGTAAGCAAAAATTCTACAAAAAATAATGACGAAACTATATATACAGGATTAACAAAAGAAGAACTTATTTTAAAAAATAGAAATATTAGACTTTTGATAAAATCTAAAAATTATAATTTTTAAAATGTTTTTTTTTAAGAAAAATAAGAAGCTATACTATTTTTAGTATAGCTTTTTTTTGTCATATAACGCTAAAATATATGTATATAATTTTTGTTTTTTCAGGGCGAGGCGTGGTCTACAGACAAATAAAGGGGACACCCCCTACAACCCTGTTTTTTTAATTACTTAATTATCAGGCAAAAACAAAACAGTAAGGTTAAGTGAATGAAAATAATAAAAAAAAGCTAAAAATCAAGTTTAAAGAATTGATTTTTAGCTTTATAAGTTCTTATTTTGTATTTTATTTTTTCAATTTTTCAATTAGCATGTTTCTTCTTTTTTCTTGTGATTCAATAATACTTTTTTTATGAAAATTCCAAAAATTTATATAAATTTTATATCCTACAGTTTTATGCAATTCTTTTTTATCTATATTTTTTTGTTTTAAAAGATATTCTACATCAGATATTAATTGTGCAATAGCACTTATTAGCATATCTGTATTATTTGTATAAAAATCTGTTATTGTTTTCTTGTCGTTTAGTTTATCTTCTAATTCAGTTATACGATTTTTTAATAGTTCAACTTCTTTAGTATTTACTAAATTATCTTCAAAAAAGTAACCCATAGGAACGCCCAAAACTTTAGATATTTTTATAAAAGTTTCAATATCAATCTTTGTTTTTTTTGTCAAATAATTGCTTACAGTTGTCAAAGTAACATCTAATTCTTTGGCAAAGTCCCTTTGTGTTAAATTTTTCTTTTTTAATAATTCCTTGATTTTCAGTATATAGCCCATTTTTGTAACAATGTATTTGATTTTTTGTTATAATAATTTTGTTTTATTGTTTTAAGTTCTTTATAATTGCATTCTAAAATTATTAATTATTTTAATATTAATCAATAAAATACTTTAAAAATGAAAAATCCAAAATTTAGAGAGGCATTTATGAATTTGCCACGTGCAAATAATGAACATGTAAAAATAAGAAAAAAAATAGAAGAGACTTGCGAAATTTCTTCTGCGGTTTTTTACAATTGGAATACTGGAGTTACTAAAGTTCCACACTGGGCAAAAGAAAAAATTGCAAAAATCATGAACAAAAAAGTAACCGAACTTTTTTGAAAAAAAAGCCCCGATGGAGTCGGAGCTTCTAAAATAAATCAATCTATTTTATTCTTAATAAATACAAAGATAGGTTGTTTTATTCTAATTATCAAATTATTAATAATAAAACAACGAAAAAAATGAAAAAAATAAATTTTAATAATCTAAATTACAAGACAATAATATCAAAACTATCTAATAATGCGTATAGATTAGATGAATTTGCTAAGGAATGGAAAACGGCAATAATTACTATTATTTTCGCAAAATTAGTAACAAATGGAGTTTCAATTTATGCAGGTTACAATTATATCTATCTGTATAGTTTACCAATACTTAACAGTGTTCTTTGGTCTCAAATTGTAGCTGTAGTTTTTCTTTTAGTAGTAGAAATTTTAACAATGGTATTTTTATCAAAGTTCTTTAAATTCCTATTAAGAACACACTATAAAACAGCGTTGTTTCCATTTATTGCTTCAGTAATATTATTTTCTATTTCGTTTGTAATATCTACCAACGGCTTAGCAATGAAACAAAGTAGTAACGCAGATAATAGCAATATAATTACAGAACAATACGAAACATCTGAACAACAAATTAATGATAACTATACAGATAAAACAAATGATTTAAAGTTATTCATTAATACCATAAAAAGCAATCCAGAGGGCTGGAGCAACGGCAAAAGAACTATTTTACTGAAGTCTCAAATTCATAAAATAGATAGTTTATATAATACAATTGCTATGCTACAAACGGCACAACAAAAGGAACTTACCAACTTAAAAACAGACCTTAAAAACGAACTGCAAACAAACAAAATTTTAGTTACAAACGAGGCAAATAAATATTTTACAATTGTAGCTATAATAATGATTATGCAATTTCTTTTTAACGGTTCACTTATGTTTTTCTATTCCAAAATATACCAAGATAACAACAAGGAAACATTTATAAAAGAGACTGTTACAAATATTGTAGGTAGTATTAGAGAAAATGTTTTTACCTTTTTTCAAAACGAGTTCCACAACACCGCAAACCTATTTATTACAGATTTAGAAATTCATAATCAAGAGACAAACCCCGAACTAAAAAACGGCACAAACGAGGAGTTAAACAGTCAAAGAGTGGCACAAAATACAACCGAAAAAACAAGCCAAAATAAAAAGGAAAAAGTTGTTGGTGGTGGGTTTGGAACTGCACAAAAAAACGATTTAAAAAACGCACAAAAAAACAGTCAAAAAAGCCCTGACGGTTCAGTCTTGACTAATAGTCCACGAAAAACCGTGTTCAGTAAAAAAGGGACTAAATTAATTACAGACCACCCTAAAATTGTGCGTGCAATTAAAACAAATATTTCACACGAAAATAATTATATTTCTAATAATGAAATAAGGAAGTTAAAGCCTTTTGTAAATCGTGCAAAATACAACTCTAATTCATTAATAAGAAGTGTTTTTTCTGCAATGCAAACTTTGGGTTTTGAAAATATAGATAGTCAAGGTAATATTATTAACTCTAAAAATAAATAGAAATTATGGCAAAGAAAAAAAGGTATTTACCACAGGTTAAAGAAGTAAATCTATTCAATAGCAATGCTAAAGTAGATAAAGAACAAGTTGCAATAATTGTGGAAACAGTTGCACAAAGTAAAAAAATTATAGTTAAAAATGCAGACGGTTTTAATATGATAATTCAAAAAGAATATTCAAAATTGAACGTGGAAACAATTATGTATCTTGTTAGTATGTATGATTTTAACAAGCCAGAAGTAAGAACAGATTATAATAATAAAATCTATATTACAACATCAATTAACCCAAAAAGAAATATAAGAATTGACTTAGAGAGCGAGCGGTGGGCGGTTAATCTTATGCCAAAAGAAGTTTTGGAAATTACACAAAAGGAATAACAAAAAAATATAACAAAAAAAAGTTTACAGACCTTGACTGGTCGGAGTTCCTATCTACATCAAAGTTTGTAAACTTTTTAATAAATTATTAAAACACTTAA
>JAOZQN010000495.1 GCA_029932195.1 Bacteroidales bacterium
AGTTTAAAGTTATCAAGTTTAAAGTTATCAAGTTTAAAGTTATCAAGTTTAAAGTTCGTTCCATTTTTCAAGTAAAAAAAACAATTTCATATAATCATATTAAGCTATTAAACAACAGTTTAAGCATGGTAATAATACTTGAAAAATTTCAAAAAGTGGAACGAACTTTTAACTTTATACTTGCACCTTTTTAACTCCTTACGTCAAGCGTCCCTGCTACTAATTTTATTGTTAAGAAACTTTTGGCACACTCGTATGTTTGCACTTTTTTTGTTTCTTAAAACCTTATTTTTTCTTTTTCGCAAAAGTGTAAAATACTTTGAAAAACGTTGTTTTTTTATAAATTGCATAAAACGTTTTTTTTGTAACAGCACTTGTAAGATACTCACAGTATGTAAATTAAGTGATTTTGCAGAATTTCAACGTGCTGGTTATCAGCGTGTTGAAATTTTGCAGTAAAATTATAACTGTCTAATAATCTGGTTATTATGAAGGCAAAAACTTTAGTTAATGTATAAAATAAAATATTTAATATTATTGATTATTATTCTACTTTTTTCCAACTTCATTTTTGCACAAAAAACTACAGAAGATATTGTTGTAATAAATGAATTAATAGAAAAAGCAAAAAAGACTTCAAATAACGACTCTTCTTTATTTTTTTTAGATAAAGCATTAGAATTAAGTCATAAAGGAAATTATAAAAATGAAGAAGCTTTAGTAAATTTTGCTTTTTATAGTAATTATCTAAATAGAGGTGAATACGAAAATGCGGAGAAGTATGCAAATAAAGCAATAATAATTTATGAGTTGCTAGAAGAAAAAGAGAAGGTTCATAAAATGTATAACTACCTTGGCTGGCTGTATGTTATGAAAGGTGATTATGCTGAAGCTGTAAATTATGCAAATAAAGCATTACAATTTGAAAAAAGTAGTGAATTTCAAAAAGCAAAGGCATACAATACAATAGCATCTGCATATCAATATTTAGGAAATTATACCGAAGCTTTGGATTATTTTTACAAAGGACTAAAAATACATGAAAAAGATAATTTTTCGCAAGGTATTGCTATTACTTACAACAATATAGCTGCAATATACAACGCCCAAGAAGAGAACAATAAAGCCTTAGAATTATATAAAAAAGCCAAAATAATACTTGAACAAGGTGGTGAAGTAGCTCTTGTTCCTCAAACACTCAATAATATAGCATCTTCGTATTTAAAATTGGAACAATACGACTCTGCTGAATATTATTTTCAAAAGGCTTATAAACGAAATTTAGAAAATGAAAATCCCGTTGAGCTTGCTCGTGTTGCTTCAAATATGGGACAATTATATTATGATATTGAAAATTACAATAAGTCGGAACAGTGTGTTAATGAGGCAATTAGTATCTTTTTGAAAACAAATAATGGAACAGACCTTGCAATTTGTTTTCAGCAAAAGGCACGACTTTTATTCACAAAAGGAAACAAAGAAGAAGCAATTACCCAAATGCTTAAAGCTCTCGAATATGCAACTGATGTAAATTCCAATAATAACATAATTGATATTTATCAAAGTCTTTTTAAACTTTATTCTAAGAATGAAGAATATAAAGAGGCTTGTAAATATTCCGAACTATACACAGAGTTAAAAGACAGTATTTTTAGCATAGAAAAAATGAAAGCATTGGAAAATATGACTTCGGTTTATAAAATAGAAAAAAAAGAGCAAAAAATTAAACTTTTAGAAAAAGAGAAAGAGATAAATACTTTTAGAAGTTATATTCTTATAGCTGCAATTTTTGTCTTATTAATTTTATTTGCGATAATAATTTATATTTTTATATTACGAAATAAAAGTTCAAAACAGAAATTAATCTTACTTAGCGAAGAACAAAGAGCAAATAGTTTAGAGTTGGAAAAAAAACAACTACTATTAGAAAAACGTGAATTGGCAAACAAAAATCTTAAAACAGAACTTGCTTTTAAAGAAAAAGAACTTGCCACAAACGCAATGCACATTATCCAAACCAACGAAAATAATATTAAAATTGTAGAAGAACTTACAAAATTAAAAAAATCGTTAAAATCTACCGAACAGCAACAACACCGTTTAATTACCAATCTTATTCGTAGTATTTCTATAAATAAAAATGATGATATTTGGAAAGAATTTGAAATCCGATTTACACAAGTGCATCAGAATTTTTACCAAAAATTGAACGAAAAATATCCCGACCTTACCCCAAATGAGAAAAAACTATCCGCATTTTTGAAATTAAACATGACTACCAAAGAAATTTCAATGATAACTCACCAGTCTCCTAACAGCATACGTGTTGCACGAACTCGCCTGCGTAAAAAATTAGACATCACTTCCGATGAAAATCTAATTAATTTCCTTGCCTCAATACATTAATTTAGTTTTACTTACTTTTTGATATACAGCATTTTATATGCTTTGTATCTAAAAAGTAATGCCTTGTTTTTTAAAGTATCTTTATTGTAATACTAAAAAATTGCAATAAATTTAGGCTTACTTTATATTTGCTGAAAAATAAAAACATGGAAAACAACAAAACACCTCAAAACGATTTTGATAAGAATATTTCAAAATGGCTTGACGACACAAAACAACAAATAAAGTCCTTAGAAAAAATTGTAAAATCGTTATCTGAAAATTCAGAAGAAAATTTAACAGAAGAAGAACTTAAGAAAGATTCAGAATCTAAAATCAAATGAGAGTCTAACGTATTGGATTTTTGGCAGTTGGCTTTTAGATATTGGCTATTAGCAGTTGGCTTTTAATTTTTGGCTACTGGCTTAGTTATTATCGCTTTGCGAAGCCAACAACCAACAACTAAAAACCAACAACTAAAAACCAACAACTAAAAACCAACAACTAAAAACCAACAACCAAAAACCAACAACCAACAACCATTAAAACTCAATTTTATGAAACACAAACTACTAATTATCAGTCTTTTATTATCAGTATTTGCAAGTGTGCAATTATCAGCACAAGAGTATCAATGGTTCGAAACGGCTTACGAATTTGAGGACATAAAACTGCCACAAAATAAGTTAAATGATCTCGCAGGCAACGACAATGCAATGACTATACCTGCACCTATCGGAAATTTTACTTTTTACGGAACAGAATATACAACATTTAGAATTGCTGTGGACGGAGCTGTTACTTTTGATAATTCTGGTTCTATAAATGGTGAAAATACAGAGTTGCCAAATGTAAGTTGTCAAAAACTCCTAATTGCTCCTTATTGGAACGAACTTACAAACGAGGAAACTTATAATAATGTATATTATAATAAAAATTCAGAACGAACAATTATTCAATGGGATTCGTTACAAATTAGCGATTTAGATGGGCATATTACAATGCAACTTGTAGTTAAACCAGCTGAAAATTCTATCCAGTTTAATTACAGAACAATAACTGCCGAAAATATAGAAGATACATATTTTGCAACCGTAGGAATACAAAATATAGACGGAACAGAAGGAATACAACTTGCTTATAATAATAATTTTATAGATGGTTTTACATTGGAAAGTGAAAGATCATATAAAATTATGATACCACCAGCTTATCCGCCAGAAATGTCGCCTGCAAGTGGAACTTTTACGGTTGCAACCGATATTACAATAACTTCTAACCCTCCAGATGCTATAATTTATTATACAACAGATGGTAGCGAACCAACCACAAATTCCACTTTATACGAAAATCCTGTTACTATTTCAGAAAATACAGAACTAAAAGCAATTGCGGTAAAAGATGACTATGTTTCTACTTCTACAACAGAGTTTTACGAAATTGTTACAATAGGAACAGCCATAAATTCTGGTGATATATCGGGAAGTTGGACGGTTGCAAATTCTCCTTATTTTATTTTGGGAGATGTTACTATTCCAAGTGGGCAATGTCTTGATATTGAGGCAGGAATAGAGGTCTTGTTTTCTGGAAAACACAAGTTTATTGTAGAGGGGTGCATTAATGCAAATGGAACTTCTGACGAACATATAATTTTTGAACCTGGATATGCAGCAAATTGGTGGTATGGCATTGAATTTAACACACTTGATGGTTCAAATTCAGTTTCTGAGTTTAATTTTTGCGAATTTCGGAATGCTTGGGCTGAAAGTGAAACAAGTCCAGACTATAACGGAGCCGTTTTTTATGTTGAAAGTTGGGATAATCTAACTATTTCTAATTCTATTTTTGAAAATAATAAAGCCGATAATAATGGAGGTGCAATTTATGCAAATAATTCGGATATTGAAGTTTCAAATAACAGTTTTGAAAATAATTTTGCAGGAAATTCTGGTGGAGCAATTCATGCAAGTAACTCTGCTATAAATATTTCTGAAAATAACTTCACCCAAAACGAAGCAATTGCTTATGGAGGTGCTTTATATTTTGCTAATCTAAACTCTGCAATAATTCAAAATAATATTATCATAAACAACTTAATTACAGGAAGTTACAGTTCTGGTGGAGGAATTTATGCAACAGGCACAAATGCTGAAATAACAAACAACGAAATTGCTTATAATCAGGCACACTACGAGGGTGGGGGAGT
>JAOZQN010000496.1 GCA_029932195.1 Bacteroidales bacterium
AAAAAGATTTATGCCTTGATTTTGACAAAAATAGACTTCTCGGAGTGGACTCAATGTTTATCATTTGATAATAAAATATAATTGTGTTCTATTGCATGAGCAGCAATCCAAATATCATTTTCAGGAATTGGTTTTCCTTTTTTTTTAAGCTGAGTTTTTAGCTTACCATATATTTTTGATGTAAATTCTGTTATTGGTAAAATAGAACAATATTTAGAGAAGGCAGATATTTGTTTTAAATGTTTTTCTCTGTTTGTTGAATTTTCTGCACCATAAATAAGCTCTCCTAAAACTATTGTTGAAATATTTAACTGTTTTATTTTCACTAATTTATCAATTGTTTTTCTTTTTTCACGAAACAAATCAATAACAATATTTGTGTCAAGTAAATAATTTATATTTTTCATTTTATTTTAAGATTTTACCACTCATTCAAATCAATTTTTTCACAATCCTTTATTATTTCTGACATTTCGTCAGCCTCTTCATCGTTCCAAATACCAGCAAATTGCATCCATTCAGATGTTTTAGCTTTTTGACTTTTTAATTTAATTAAAAAATTTTTTAGGCTTAATAAAATTTCAGGATTATTTATTTGAATAATTTCCTCTATAAACTTATATTTTATTGTTGTTATTTCCATATTGTTTTATTTATATTTGTTATTAAAAAATTAACAAACTCTGCATTCACCCATTTTGTAGCATTGTCCGTCCATTTTATCACCAGACATTCGTTTGTCAATCAGATGTTTAGTGTAATTTTTGAAAGATTCAATTTTAATTTTATCAAGTACTTCGGAAGCAAACGCATTTAGAAGTAAAACCATTGCTTTTCGTTCGCCAATTCCTCTTGTTTTCATGTAGAAAAGTGCCTCTTTATCAAGCTGTCCGGTTGTTGAGCCGTGCGAGCATTTTACGTCGTCGTTGTAGATTTCTAATTGTGGTTTGCTGTGAGATTTTGCATATTTAGTGAGTAAAATATTATTGTTATTTTGCTCTGCAACAGTTTTTATAGCTCCCTCACCAACAAGCACTTTGCCATAAAACACAGCGGTTGCCTGATTATCAATTATTCCTCTATACAGCTGATTGCTATAAGAGTGTGGTTTGGCATGATGCACAAAAAGTGTGTTGTCAAAATGTTGTTCACGGTCTGGCATATACAATCCATTGAGGTCTGTATTACAGCCTTCTCCATTGATTTTTACCAATAAATCGTTGCGAACAATTGCACCACAAAGAGTAATTACATTGCTTGAAAAATTACTATTTCGTTTTTGAAAAACCTGTGTATGATTTAGTTGCGACGCATCATCTCCTTCTCCCTGAAAAAGATTGTAATTTACATTTGCGTTTTCTTCCAAAAATATTTCTGTTACAATATTTGACAGCGTATAATTTACTGATAATGAGTGATAACTCTGTATAATTTTAACTTCACTATTCATCTCAGCAATTATCAAATTGCGAGTTTGCGAAATAGTTTTTCGCGTATTTCCGTCAGTAAAATTATAAATATGAATTGGATATTCAACAATCTTATTCTTAGGAATATATACAAAAGCACCATCTTGTGCAAAAGCAGAATTAAATGCCGAAAATATATTTTTATTATAAATAGTTTCTTTATAGAAATACTTTTCAAAAATTTCAGAATTTTCTAGTTTTGCTTTTGCAATGCTTTTAATTTGCAAGCTATTATTTTTTTCTATAATATTTGAATACTCTTCGTAAAAATATCCATTTACAAAGACTAAAATATTAACATTCATACCACTAATATTAAAAATAGAAAGAGTTTGTTCGTCAAAATCTACTTTTTCGGCATAGGAAAATTGATGTTTCAAAAGATTTTTAAAATCTGTTTTTTTCCAATTTTCATCTTTTTTTGTAGGAAAATCATTATTTTTAATATAATCTGTGGCAGTTTTCTTTGCAGTATCGTTTGCCAAAGAATTTCTATTGTCGAGAATATTATTGTAATATTCTTTTGATATTTTTTTATTTAGGCTCATTTTTAAACATGTATTTTTTAGTGTTGAGTTTTTAATTAGCTTACAATAGAGATACTCTGAAATTTATTTATTAATATTTTTCAAAAGTTTTTTATCGTCTGATTTTAGCCGTCTCTCTATCTTTTTTATATCCTCTTCTGCAGGAAGCTCTTCTGGTTTTATATTTCGTTTTATAAGTATCTCTCTTACAGCTTCATTATTTTTTATGTGTTCACTTGTGATATTTTGTTCTCCATTCAAATTTTCTTTTTGAACATTGAAATTTGCTGATTATAACGTATTTTGTTGAAACTACAAATCGCTGACTACTAACTGTTTTGCTTCCTAATACCTATTTGTTCAATTAATAGGAACGCAGATAACACGGATTGAACGGATTTTTCACGGATTTTTTCCCTTTATATTTTATATAATTCATTATAAATAAAGTTATTACAATTTCAACAAAATCCGTTATAATCAGGAAATTTGTTATTTCATTGGCAAAATCTTTGGCTTTAATTGTTATGGTTGGCAAAAAATCGGCAAGAGGGCGATTTTTGGGTATAGACAATTTATATTTCATCACACTTGTTGTATTTCCGCCAAATAAAGCCCTATCTCCCTTACTTCTAATACGTCCAAAACCTCTGTTGTCCACACCTCTTTCGTATAATAAACCAGAAAGTTCTTTTTCTGTCGCAGTTAGTTTTTTTCTTGCTCTAACTCGTTCTACTTCGTTTATTCGTTTTTCTAATAATTCTTGTTTGCGAGTTTGCAAGGCAAAATAACTCATCGCAAATGCAATTTGCTCTTTGCGAGGGTCTCCACTTTGTGAAATTATATAGCAGGCATAACGAGTAAGCATAATATCATCTATTTCTCGTTCCCCACCTTTTGGCATTTCTATTGTCTTCTGAACGCCAATAAAATGGTCTTTTTCTTTCAGTCCAGAGTTTGTACAGGCAATTATAGCCTTCTCAATAACTTTAGTGAAATTTTGCCAATTTGAATACCCAAGTAACTCTTGCAGTTCACGAGCCAACCAATACTCTGTATTATCTTGATTATGAGCTACTTTCTCAAACTTTTCTTGGTATTTTGCTATTACTTCTAATTTCATAATATGCTGTATCTTAGGTTTTTAATGATTTACTGATGTCAGTAAATCATTAAGTTGCTGACTTTAAGTTGATTAATGATGTTTTTTGCAATATTTTTATAAAAAAAAAAGGGTTACTCTCAAAATAATAATATTATATAATTATTTCTAATATGTTGTATTTTAGGCACTTAATGTTTTACTGATGTCAGTAAAACATTAAACTGTTGACTTTTAGCCACTTATATGTGTGTTTGCTGTATTTTTGAAATAAAAAAAGGGTTACTATTATAATATTTCCATTGTATTTCCCTTGTATTTCCCTTTTTTTTACTTTAATTCTTTTTTTATCCAGTCGTAACCTTTTTCTTCCAGCTCTAATGCAAGTTCTTTTGTTCCTGATTTCACAATTTTTCCATCATAGAGAACATGGACTACATCTGGCACAATATAATCAAGAAGTCTCTGATAATGAGTTATTACAAGAAACGCATTATTATCATTTTTTAATTTATTAACACCATTTGCAACCACTCTAAGTGCATCAATATCAAGTCCTGAGTCTGTTTCGTCAAGCACTGCGAATTTTGGATCGAGCATTGCCATTTGAAAAACCTCGTTTTTCTTTTTTTCTCCACCAGAAAATCCTGCATTTACAGCTCTGTTATTTAATTTTGCCTCCATTTCTACAAGAGCTTTTTTCTCTTTCATCATTTTTAGAAATGCTGCTGCCGACAAAGGTTCTAATCCTCTGTGCTTTCGTTGCTCTTCTACTGCTGCTTTTATGAAATTAGTTATCGTAACTCCAGGAATTTCTACGGGATATTGGAAAGCTAAAAATAAACCCTCTCTGGCTCTTTCCTCCGCTTTCATATCAAATAAATTTTTGCCGTCAAATTCCACTGTGCCTGAATTTACCTCAAAAATTTCTCTGCCTGCAAGAACCGAAGCAAGTGTGCTTTTTCCTGAACCATTTGGTCCCATAATTGCGTGAACCTCACCAGGTTTTACTTCTAAATTTATTCCTTTTAATATCTTTTTGCCTTCAATTGAGGCATGTAAATTTTTTATTTTTATCATATTAAGTAATTAGTTAAAAGTTTTTAAAGTTATAAAGTTAAAAGTGATTATTTATAACTTTTTAAGAAACAAACATTTATATTTATTAATTTATGTTTGTTATGTATTTTTTTCTTTTATAAATTCGTATATTCTGATTGTTAAATCTTTTGCACCTTGAGATAAATCCTCCCATTTTTTAATATGATTTATTGCTTTCTTTGTAAAATCACTTTTATTTGCAATAACTCTATTATTCTTTTTATTTGGTTTGGATAGAATACTTTGTTGAATATTAACATTTTCTATTAGTTCTGAAATAAAATTACCAATACTTTTTTCTTTATATTCTTTACTGAAGTTTCTGACTTTCTAAATCGGTGATAATAAAATTGTTAGAAATACA
>JAOZQN010000497.1 GCA_029932195.1 Bacteroidales bacterium
ATACTTAAAATCAAATTTTTCCGACAGCTCTTTTATCGTATAATGTCCACGATCTGTCCTCTCCTAAAATATAGCAAACAACATTACAAATATATGTTTAAAACAAATAAAAACAAAATTTATTATTTTCAATTAGTTTTTTTCAAACTTCGAACTGTATTTTCTGTTCTATTAATTTTTTTAAGATTTTTATTTTCAGAGTCTATTCCAAGTTCTTCAATTTTTCGCAGTCCAGGTTCTACTCTGTGTTCCCACGAGCCAACTGCTTGGTTAAAAGTTTTTGACAGATTATCTATATTAATTCCTATTTTTTGTAAGTGTTCTGTAAAAATTGCTATTCTGTTGTAACTCTCTTTTGTTGTGTGCCAAATTGCAATAGCATTTTCGGTGGCTTTATGTTGTTTCCAACTGTATGCAACTGTTTGTAAAAGAGTGATTAAAGTTGTAGGAGTAGCAAAAACAATTCTATTTTGAATAGCATCGGTTATTAAATTTTTATTTTGTTGAAGTGCTGCCGCAAAAGCTGGTTCTACCTCCATATATAGAACCACAAAATCCACCGAACCTTCAAATTGAGACCAGTAAGCCTTTGAGCTTAACTGTTTTACATGGCTTTGAACTGCTTTTGCATGTTTTTCCAAATATTCTTTTTGTAATTTATCATCACTGGTTTCAATAGCCTCTAAATAAGCATTTAGGGGAACTTTTGAATCTACAATTATTTTTTTATTATCAGGTAAACTCACCACCAAGTCTGGACGTAGGCGACCTTCTTCGGTATTCACATTTGCTTGCTCTTCATAATCGCAAAATTCCGACATTCCCGAAAAATCAATTATTCGTTTCAGACCAATTTCTCCCCACCGTCCACGCACACGTGGTGATTTTAAAGCAGATGCAAGTAATTGAGTTTCTTTTGCCAATGTATTCTGACTTTTATTCAATTCCTCAATATAATTCTTGATACTCCCAAAAGTTTTATCACTATTTGACTGAAACGATTTTACGAGATTTTCTTGTCTATCAAGTTTTTCTTTTATTGGTTTGAGAACATTTATAAGCTCATTTTCTTTTTTAGATGTTTTATTATCAGCTTTTTCAAAATATTTGTCCATTGTAACTTGTGCAAGTTGCATAAAATTTTTGTTGTTCTCTTGCATAGATTTTGCAGCAAGCAAATCCAAGTTGTTTTTCATGTTTTTATACACCTCATCATGCACATTTTTAAGTGATTGCAATTCAGATTGCGTTTTTACACGTTGCTCTTTTTCAAAAGAAAGTCGTTCTTCTAAATCTGATTGCAGTTCGTTGTGTTTTTTGCTTAAAAAATACCAACTCACGATTGCTCCTATCAATAAGCCAATTATCAAAAATAATATTTCCATTTTAAAATTTGTTTTTTTTGCAAAATAACATAAAATTAACTTAATTTGTAAACTTTTATTTAATTATTTTTAATTCGTTAAAAACGAAAAATGTAAATTACTCATGACAGATTTTATAAAAAAACTTCTCGTAAAAAATATTGGATTGTTTGATTTGCTTGAAATAGATTTTTCTCCCAAAATGAATATTATTATTGGAGCAAACGCTTCTGGAAAAACTTCAATTCTTAGATATTTGACATATTGTTTGAGTTCCTTTTCTCCAACTTCTCGTTTTAGAGTAGGAGCAGAGTTTTGGGTTGAAGCATTTAAAGGAGAAAAAATGCTTAAATCAGGTGCTAATTGTGAAATATCTAATGACCAAAAATATAGGCAATTAAGTATTGATAAAATAAAACCACCTTCTTACGATATTGAAAAACTTCATAAACCAAATAACATATCCTTACCTGATTCTGCTGTCCCTTACAATCTGTTAGTAATTGGAGCAAACCGATTTTTTGATTATGAAAAAATTAATGGAATGCTTCCCGAAAAAAAAGGCGAAGAAAGGAAAAGAGAATATAACCATAAAAACACTAAATCTCTTGACGAACCTGAATTACCTGCAATAAAACAATGGATGATAAACAGATATTTTATTACAGATAAAGACTGGGCTAAAGTAGAAAAAGAAAATTGGAATAGAATAATTAATTATTTACCCGAAATTGCACCTAACTATCTGAATTTTAAATTTGAAAGAATAGAGCGAGATTTAGAGCCAATGTTTTCTATTAATAATAAAATTTGTTATCTTGAAGAGTTATCAACAGGGTTTAAGTCAATACTTTCAATATTATTTTCTATTATTGATTGGTGCGAAGGCATAAATGAAGACGAAAATGGACTTATACAAAATGCCACAGGAACAGTATTGATAGATGAAATTGATACACATCTCCACCCCGAATGGCAAATGACAATAACGAGTCATCTAAAAAAACTTTTTCCAAAGATACAATTTATTGTTACAACGCATTCGCCACATGTTATAGCATCGGCAGATAGTAACGAAGTTATTTCAATTCCAAAACACGATGGAACAGTTTCATTAAAAGCCGAACCACGAAATTTTAAAGCATGGCAATTAGATTTTATTATTGAAGATTTAATGAATTTTGTAAATCCCAATGAACTGTCTGCCGATAAACTTTTAGGTAAGTTAGACAAGGCAATTAAAAATAACGACTTGGAAACCTTTGATAACGAAATGAAAATTCTAAAAACCAATCTGCACCCAAACGACCCAATTATAACTGTTTATAAAATAAAAAGAAATAAAATCCTTTTGAATAAATAAAATGATAAAAGTTAAAAGAACAAAAAATCCAGATATTTTACAAAAGAATCAACAAAAATGGACAGATGAATTATTTCAATTAATAACAAAATATGGTTCATATTCAGATATTCCAGAGAGTATTAAAAATAAAGCTGTTAATAAATATAGACATTCTGATATAAAAAAAGCTGTTTCTGATATTTCTAAAGGAAAATGTGTGTTTTGTGAGAATAAAATAAAATCGGTTACTTTTCCTCAAATTGAACATTTTTATCCAAAATCGTTGTATCCAAAATATACTTTTAAATGGAGTAATTTATTTCTTGCATGTCCAAAATGTAATATACCAAAAGACAATGCGGATACAAAAAAATATCCTATTGTAAATCCTGAAAAAGACAATCCAGAAGATTATTTTACTTTTGAAAATATAAGAATTGAGACCGCAGAAGGTTCTCCAAACAAAATAAAAAGTGAGAATACAATTAAATTCTGCAATTTAGAAAGAGTGAGTTTAAGTAGTGATTATGCAGAAATACAAATTAGTCTATACGATAATGAAAATAACTTGTCTGAATTTATAAAAAAATATAATAATCTAACACAAAATGCAGCACAAAAAAAAAAAGCAATAAAAATACTTGAAGTTTTGGACAATCTTAAAAACGCTGCAGATTATACAAAACCTCATGCAGGATTTTTACGTTATCATATCAAAAATAATCAAACAATTAAAGACAGTATTAAAATCCTTAACAAACACAAAGATGAAATAGGATTAACTACTGATTATCAAATGAATTGGAATTAGATTTAATCCAGTATTATTAACTCTTTTTAAAATGTAAACACATGAACTTTAACGAAATTGTAGAATTTATTACCGAAAATGGTATTGATTTAGTGATGGACAAAGGTCCCAAAATCCTTCTTGCAATAGTCATACTTGTTGCAGGGCTGTGGCTTATCAAAAAAACAGTAAATCTGATAGGCAAACTGATGGAGCGTCAGAAACTTGAAAAATCTTTGCATTCATTCATGAAGTCTTTGCTTAGTATTTTACTAAAAGTTATGCTCGTTATCACAGTAATGACCATGATTGGAGTAGAAATGACCTCGTTTATAGCAGTTCTTGGTGCAGCAGGTTTGGCAATTGGTATGGCATTTTCAGGAACTCTGCAAAATTTTGCCAGCGGTGTTATGATACTGGTATTCAAACCTTATGTAGTAGGTGATTTTATTAAAACTCAAGATTTTGAAGGAACTGTAGAAGAAATACAAATTTTTAATACCATACTTATTAATTTGCAAGCACAAACAGTAATCCTTTCAAATTCTTCTATTACAGGTGGTTCTATCGTAAACTACACTAAAAATCCGTATCGTAGAGTAGATGTTACCATTGGAATTAGCTACGGAGATAGTATTGACAAAGCAAGAGAGATAATAATGGACGTTGTAAATAAAGAAGCTAAAGTTTTATCCGAACCAGAAAAACCTTTCGTAAAGATAGAAGGTTTGGGTGATAGCTCTGTTAATTTTACTGTTCGAGTTTGGGTATTAAACGAGCATTATTGGGACGTGTATTTTTATTTAAACGAGTATGTGAAAAAAGCATTTGACGAAAACGGAATTTCAATTCCATTCCCACAAACGGACGTGCATGTGCATAATGTGAAATAAAAACAATGGAAAAACAATATTATTTACTTAATTTCCATTGTCTTTCATTTTTTCCATTGTCTTTCCCTTTTTAAATAATAAAAATGAAAAAAATAACAAATACCTTATTATTATTATTAACTGAAGTTTCGGAGTTTGTAAATTCTTTATTTAAAGCTCATTATTAA
>JAOZQN010000498.1 GCA_029932195.1 Bacteroidales bacterium
TTATTCAAAACTTCATAATTTCAAAACTTCAAAACTTTTCCAGCTTGTCTGGGTTGGGACAAACTAATTTTAGCCAAATTATTTTGCCATTCTCAAAACAGGATTTAATTCATCATCATTATACATTTTCATTTGTTTGTATGTTTTGGCGATAATATTTCCGTTTGTAAGGTCTTCCAATAATTGATTTATTGCAAGCGACAAGTCTTCAAACTGTTGCAAAAGCACATTTAATTTTAGAGTTGTCTTTTTTATGTGTTGCTCTGTTGCATCTGTTCTTTGAGTTTCTTCTCGCATGTGGTAGATTTTCAAATTTAAAATTGATAATCTATCAATTGCCCAAGCAGGAGTTTCTGTATTGATTCTTGCATTTGGTTTTGGCTCTGTATTTTTATTTGCCTCAAAAACAAAATCATCTATATCTTCCACTAAATCAGTCCTATCCTGATTAGATTTGTCTATAATTCTTTTTATTTCCAAAGCTTTTTCGGGTTTAATATTTGGGTCTCTAATAATATCCTCTAAATGCCACTGGACTGTATCTATCCAACTTTTGTTAAACATCAAATGTTCTACGGTTTCCTTTTTGTAAGGATTAGGGTTTTGTTGTTCAATATCATTTTTTACATGATATTTTTCTATACTTTCTTTAAAAATTTTATTAAAAAGTTCTGCTGTCATTTTATTATTAAGTTTTGAAGTTTGCTATCGTAAATAATTTGTTATTTTACTATATTACTGCTTTATAATATTACTTCTTTTAATGTATTTACTGTAATTCATCCGTCTTTTTTAATTCTTTAATTATTACAAAATCTCCACAATTTTTGCTTGCTATTGAATCAAAATTTTTAACTTTACAACTTTCTATAATTTTATTTCCTTTTCGCCAACGAATTTGCCAGTCATAGAATGCAGGTTGAATTATTGGATTTTTAAGTTTTGAGGAATTAATATTCCAAACCCATTTAGGAGGTCTAATTTGTTCGTTTACATGTGTTCCATAGTCCCACAATTCTATCACTTCGTCAATTTGATTAGTTTCTTTTGTTTCTAATCTACATACAAGAGGTTTATACATTCTAATTTTACCATTATCATGTGGTAGTATTGGAAAATTAAAAAAATCTAATCCCTTCCATATTAATTCAGAAGATTTTGGTGCACAATACAGTTCTGTTACCAAAATACCTTTATTTTTAAAATTATCTAAACAATCATTAACCATTTTTCTTCCAAGTCCTTTTTTTCTAAAACTTGGTTCAATTTCTGCAATATCTATTTTTGCAATTAATCCATAAATTTGGTATGTTATAAATCCAATGGCATAATTATCTTTTATTAATATAGCGATTTTACTACTTTTGAATGCACTTGTGATGGTATTCAAATCACAATAAAATCCATCTCCTGTTTTACTTTGTTCTTCTAACAACCATTTTTCAATTTCTAAAATATGATTTTTTGTCGGTTTAAATATTGTTTTTACACCCATTTATTCATTTATTAAATAATGTATATCATTTAAGTATTCTAAGAGATTATCAAAATATTCGGCAATATAATAATCTATATCTTCTAAAAAACTAAGCTATCTTTTTCCTATCAATTATTTCTTTTTTATTCAAAATTTCAGAACTTCACAATTTAGAATATTTACATAGTATATAAAAATAAAGCAATAATTCCGATAATTGCTCCTCTCACAATATTTCTTTTACTTTTGAGTTCTTTTTTAATAATAAGGTAGATATTTAATCCAATACTAAGTGCTATTGCTAACAAGCCGGCAAGAAGTGCGTATTCAGCTTTTTCCTCAAATTGCACTTTAAGTAAAATACCCAAAACTGCTACTGCATAGCCAAGCCAGGTTAATTTATTTACAAAAATATTTAGCATAGCCATGTCTTTCTCCGTTTTATGATAAGACATTATCCAATACACCAAAATTAGTCCGCCTAGCGAAATCCAGAGCGTCCATTCTGCAATTTTAAACCCTTTTATTTCAATGGTTTCAGTCATTAATAAAGCCATTCCTACAGAAAATAGCACTACAAAAATAGTTTCCAAAGTGTCGAAACGTTTTGCAACAAAACGCATAACATTTCCAAGAAATTCATTCATACAATTTTAATATTTACGATTTTTTAATTTGTGATTTTTTCTTACTATTATTATTTCTTCTGTTTTTTTTGCTATATTTCTTTTTCGGTTTATGCTCTCTTTTCAAATCATGTTTTGATACTTTCTTTTCGTCAGAATCGCTTACCAAAGAGAAATCTAATTGTCGTTTTTCTATGTTTGCCCTAATTATTTTGATGTTTACAGTATTTCCGAGTTGAAATTTTTTCTTAGTATAATGTCCATTAAGACAATAATTTTCTTCATCGTATGAATAAAAATCGTCGTCCATTTCTCTTACAAGCACCAAACCTTCAATTTTATATTCAATTATTTCTACAAAAATTCCAAACTCTGTAACTCCAGTAATTACACCTTCGTATTCTTCGCCAAGTTTGTCTTTCATAAATTCTACTGCCTTGTATTTTTTAGAAGCTCGCTCTGCCATCACTGCTCGTTGCTCCATTGATGAAGAATGTTTGCAAGCATCTTCAACAATTTTTTTGTTTGCAGATTTTTTGCCGTCCAAATACCTTTCGAGCAATCGGTGAACCATCATGTCGGGATAACGACGAATTGGCGAAGTAAAATGTGTGTAGTATTCAAACGCAAGTCCGTAGTGTCCAATATTTTCCGAAGTGTAAACAGCTTTTGCCATAGAACGTATTGCCATATTTTGGATAACTTCCGATTGGCTGGATTGTCCTATTTCTTTAAATAATTTATTAAATGAATTAGAAATGTTTTGCTGAGACGACAAAGAAACTTCGTATCCAAACTTTTTGATAAATTTAGAAAAGGTGCGTAGTTTTTCGTTATCTGGTTCATCATGAATCCTATATACAAATGCTTTTTCCGAACTTTTGCTTTTTGTTTTTCCTATCAGCTCTGCTACTTTTTTATTTGCCAAAAGCATAAACTCTTCTATAAGTTGATGAGATTCAGAAGGTTCAAGAAATTTAACACCCGTAGGTTTTCCTTTTTCATCTAAGATAAATCTTATTTCGCCTCGTTCAAAAGAAATAGCCCCACTTTTAAATCTTTTACCTCTTATTTTTTTAGCAAGTTCGTTTATTGTAATTATTTCAGTGCTTAAATCACCTTCTTTTGTTTCAATAATTTCTTGAACTTCCTCGTAATTAAATCTTCTATTTGAATTAATTATAGTTTTACCAAACCATTGATTTTTCACATTTGCATCAGCATCTAATTCAAAAACAGCCGAAAATGTGAGTTTATCTTTATGCGGTTGAAGCGAGCAAATATTATTTGATAATTTTTCTGGAATCATTGGCACAACTCTATCCACGAGATAAACGGAAGTTGCTCTACTTGCTGCTTCTTTTTCAACAAGTGTTCGTGGTTTTACGTAATGAGTTACGTCAGCAATATGAACTCCTACTTCAAGATTTCCGTTTTTTAGAGTTTTTAACGAAAGTGCATCGTCAAAATCTTTGGCATCGGCGGGGTCTATTGTTAGGGTTGTTATATCTCTAAAATCTCTACGTTTTTTGATGTCTTCGTCAGTTATTTCGGACGAAAGTCTATCAGCAGAGCGTTTAATATTATCAGGAAATTTGTGTGGTAAATCAAATTCCGCAAGAATTGCGTGCATTTCTACTTCGTGGTCTCCAGCTTTTCCAAGCACGTCAATTACCTCACCAAGAGGATTTTTAGCATTCTCTGGCCATTCAATAATTTTAATAATTGCTTTGTCTCCTTGTTTTGCTCCATTCAATTTTCCCATCGGAATAAATACATCGTAAGGCATGTATCTATCTTTGATTATCAAAAATGCAAAATTCCGAGAAATAGAAACTGTGCCTACAAATTGGTCTTTGCCTCGTTCAATTATTGAATCAATTTGCCCTTCCAGAATAGCTTTTTTAGTTCGTGCATAAATTGTAACTTCAACAGTATCACCATGTAAAGCATGATTTAATTTGTCTTGTGGAATAGAAATTTCCTTGTCGAGTTGGGAGGAGTAAACAATTGCTTTACTCTTTTTGGCAAGATTTAAAACACCTGTGGTAAAAGTAGTAACAAAATTTAATTTGTATTTACCTTTTTGCATTTGCTTCAAATCATCTGATTTTGTTAGCTCATTTAATACTTTTATTATAAATTTTCGCTTATTTTTATCACCTATGTGTAATAATTTTGATACTTGTTTGTAATTAAACTGTTTTTTTGGTTCGTTACTGAAAATTTTTAAAATTTCGTTTTTGACCTTTTGTTTGTCAATATTTTTCATGTTTTTAATACTTTTTTAATATATTCTATTTTTGCCTCTGTAATTTCCGATATTTCGTTAATATTTTTATTATCTATAAATTTAAGGCTTATTATTTTTGATTTTAGTTCTGCTTTCTGTTTTTCTTTTTCTGCTTTTTCTATTAATTTTTCACTAAGTTTTATTCCTTCCT
>JAOZQN010000499.1 GCA_029932195.1 Bacteroidales bacterium
GCAAAAACATTATATACGTAATAATCAATTAATTATAAACTCCGAAACTTCAGTTTTTAAGATAGGTATCAATAGTTTTAAAAGATGTGGACATTCCTAAAATTGCAAATAAAAACAAGAATACTCCAAGCAATACAGGAATATTTGAAATTATCTTTAGTCCAACATTAACTATTTCGCTACCAGCAATATACAAAATATCGCCAATAGGAATTTTGTAGCTGTTAGAAATTCCTCTATGTGCTAATGCTCTAATTCTTATTCTATTACCAATAGAAAAAACAAGATACAGAATTAAAAATATTAGCATAAGAAAATAACCAGATTTTGTGGTAAACAAAAAAAGTATAAAATTAGAAACAGGTTCTAAAAACCAGTTCATTTGTTGCATTAATTCGTGAGATTCGTTCATGTTTTTTTCTTATAAGTTAAAACTAAATTTACTCATACTACAAATGTAATATTTTTTTTAGTATCTTAATCCTGAAATCGTTGTTTTTTTTTGCATAATATTATTCAAAACTTCATAATTTCAAAACTTCAAAACTTTTCCAGCTTGTCTGGCTTAGGATAAATAACATTTTCTATAGAATTACTTAACAATTTCTTAACAAAAAAATATTTCATAAAAAAAAGTAATTAATATTTTTTTGTTTGTTTTTTTTGTTCTTTTTTAGCAAAGTGAAAAGAGTGTTTTTCATCTGTTTTAAATATATTTTAATCATCTCCATGTGTGGAGAATTTTTATATTGCGTTAGCTATAAAATCCTTCAATGAGGGTTTCATCTGAAATTACACTACTTTTTATTACTGAAAATTTAAAAACAAAAAAATGGAAAATATTTATTTGATATTTGTGGTCATATTATTTGCACTGGCAATAACAGACCTCGTAGTAGGAGTAAGCAATGATGCTGTAAACTTTCTTGTTTCGGCACTTGGTTCTCGCTCCGCACCTTTTTGGCTAATAATGATTGTCTCTAGTTTTGGGATACTCGCAGGAGCATTGTCGTCTGACGGCATGATGGAGGTTGCCCGAAAAGGAATTTTTAACCCCGACATGTATGTCTTCTCCGAGATAATAATAATATTTTTGGCGGTAATGATAACCGACATAATATTATTAGACCTCTTTAATACATTCGGATTTCCAACTTCAACCACAGTTTCGCTTGTGTTTGAGCTACTTGGAGCAGCAGTAGGAGTTGCCACTATAAAAATAATCCAAGACGGAGGACTTGTTGCCGATTACATAAACTCAAACAAGGCAATGACAATAATTGGAGGAATATTATTGTCGGTGGTATTTGCATTCTCGGCAGGAGCGTTAATTCAATATCTTGTTAGATTTGTTTTTTCTTTTAATACAAAAAAGACATACAAATATTTTGGTGCAATATGGGGTGGATTAGCCTTATCTATAATTAGTTATTTCCTTTTTGCAAAAGGATTTAAACACTCTTTTGCTCACGATTTTGCAATAGTGCAATGGGCTTTGGATAAACCGCTTATGTTTATTCTTTATAGCTTTGGAGTTTGGACAGTTATTTTTCAGTTATTAGTATGGTTTACCAAAATAAATATCTTGAAAATAGTAGTTCTTGCAGGAACATTTGCACTTGCTATGGCGTTTGCAGGCAACGACTTAGTAAACTTTATTGGAGTTCCTTTGGCAGGGTTTTCTTCTTGGGAAATTTGGTCAAACTCACCTATTGATATTGCTGCCGATGCGTTTAATATGGGAGCATTATCTAAAAAAGTAAGTGTGCCAAGTATCTTCTTAGTAATTGCTGGCGGAATAATGGTGGTCACGCTTTGGACATCTAAAAAAGCCAAAAGTGTAACCGAAACATCTATAAATCTAAGCCGTCAGAGTGAAGGTTATGAGCGATTTGGTTCGTCGCCAGTTGCACGTTCGGTTGTTAGAGCTTTTGTAAACTCTTTAAATATTTTTGGATTTATTATTCCAAAAAGTGTAATAAAAAAAGCAGAAAAAAGATTTGCTAAACCAAAATTATCGCATAAAGAAGCAAAAAAAGCACCTGCTTTTGATTTGTTAAGAGCTTCTGTAAATCTTGTTGTTGCAAGTATAATTATTTCAATAGCAACATCATATAAACTTCCACTTTCTACAACCTATGTAACATTTATGGTTGCAATGGGAACTTCGCTTTCCGACCGTGCCTGGGGACGAGATAGTGCTGTTTACAGAGTTACTGGTGTTATTTCGGTAATTGGCGGTTGGTTTATAACTGCTTTTGTAGCATTTTCAGCAGCATTTGTTGTTGTTACAATACTTTATTTTGGAGGTATAGTTGCTGTGGTTTTGCTTGTTGCTCTTGCAATATTTATATTTTTAAGAACCAAAGTTATACATCGAAAACGAAAAGAGAAAAAAGAAGAAATTAAAGACATCGAAGACGAAGTTACAAACAATAATGTGTTTGATAAATGCACAGAATCACTTGTAGATGAGCTGTCTATTGTTCCTAAAATATTGGATTATTCGCTTACTGGGCTAAAAAAAGCAGATAGAAAAAGTGCTAAAAAAGCAAAAAAACTATCTCAAGAGTTTAGAGAGAATAGTAAGAAAATGAAATATGATGTTTATAAAATTATACAAATTTTGCAACAAAATTTTATTCACTCTGCCCAATATTATATTAGAGAAATAGATTATTTGCGAGAGACTTCTAATGCCGCCGATTTTATTTCGGTAAGAATTTTTGAGCACATAGACAACAACCACGAAGGACTTACTGAAAAGCAAATAGAAGAGCTTGAAACAGTTAAAAACTTGGTGAAAGATTATATTATTTCTATAAATGGGATAATTAAGAATAATCGTTTTGGTGATATTTATTATACTCAAAAAGATGAAAAGAAAACTCTGCTAACAAAAATTGAAGAGATAAAAACAATTCAACTACGAAGAGTAAAAACAGGAGAGGTTAGCACGCTAAATAGTGTATTGTATCTCAATATTTTATCGGAATATAAAAATCTTATTCTTTTCTTTATCAGGATAATGAAGGCTCAAAAGAAATTTATTAAGAGTAAAGAAAAATGGAAAACGATTTAGAAAGTTTTTAGGGCACTCCTAAAAACTCAAAAATCAAGGCTTTCAAAATTCTTAAAGTTTGAGTTTACTCCTGTAAATGAGTATTTTAATAATTTTGTATAACATGTCGTTAGGCACTTTGGTTTTTTAGGAGTGCCCTTTAACTAAAAAAAAATGGTTACAAACTAAGTTATAATAACTTAGTTCGTAACCATTTTTTAATTACACCAATTTGTATTGTCTTGTTTATAAGGCGTAAGCAAAATTATTCATTGTTCATTATCCATTGTTCATTATTGCTATCCTCTTCTTCTCTCAAGTAAAATCATCATCATAAGACCAAGCATTACTCTATCATCGTCGTCGGAATCTAATTCACCTATTTTTGTTATTTCAAAATTTCTACCAAAAAACGATGGCATCTTTTTTAATCGGACAACTGTTTGCCCCTCCGAGTTTACCACAATATACGCTGGATTAAATAAATAGCCAGTAAATATACTAAGTATTGGCACTTCGCCCAGTAAGGCATCAAAAACTTTAACCCAAGGATTTTCTTCTGTAATAGTGTATTGCTTCTTTTCTAATTGGTCAATTATTTCGTAGCTTGCTTTCCAGATTGAACGCCAACCTTTTCGTGCAATTTTACCAAATTCCTGTCCATGCTCATCAAAAAATGAATAAGCAGCAGAAAAATCTAACCATTTATTTGCACTTATCGTGTAATCAATCTTGCTTTTCGACTCATCGCTATAAATATTTATAGCTTCTTTCAGTCTAAACATTTTTTGTTTTACGTAGGCAATAGTGTTTCCTGTTGCATCTGTTGCTGTAAAATCATTAGCAAATGAAGTTATTTTAAACTTGAAATTAATTGGAAATTGAATGTTTTTCATGTTTTTTATTTAAGAATATTAATAAAAGTTGCGTCCACTCATCAAAGTGTATTTTTGCCAAAACCAGGGCAGATACAGATTTAACAAACACAATGAGCATGTCTCATTGCATTTATTGTAAATGAGTATTTTAAAATTTGTATTCAACGCCGAATTTGGTGAAAAGATGCTTTTCGGAGTGGACTCAAAGGTATAACCTTTGTGAACCCACAAATTTAAAAAATATTTTATTTTTTTCAAAAATATTTTTTTTAAAGTTCTAATTTGGTATAATTAAAGAAAACGAGTAGCTTTGCAATCCACACTGACTCGGGTGTTGTGATTAACTTAATAAAATGAGAAAATACTTTTTAATAATACAAATATTGGTTTTAATTACCCTTACAGCTTGTAATGCAAATTTACTTGTAAACACAACAACTATTGATAATCTTGAAATAATAGATTATTCAAATCTTGTAGAATATAAAAATGAATATTTCCAATTAATAGTAAAAGGACACTCCCCAAAAGATTATATTGAATTGATAAATAGTATTTGAACGGAATAAGGCTTCTGTGTTGTAATTTGCTATAAGTAAGT
>JAOZQN010000500.1 GCA_029932195.1 Bacteroidales bacterium
GCTACGCTCAAAACCAAACACAAAAAAACAAAACAGCACAAGCACATATCCGTTATGTTTCATGGCAAAAAAGAAAAAAGAAAAAAAGAAAAAATTTTTTTTTAAAAAGAAAAAATTTTTTAAATTTGCATTTTAAATTAAAACAAAAAGATATGCAAACAAAAGTAACCTTAGATATTGACAAACAAACAATAGAACTTGCAAATTTATATGCAGGTGAAAAAGGTTTGTCTTTAAATGAAATGTTGGGATATTATCTTAAATGGATTGTTTGGAACGAAGCTTTTATGCGAACACCAAATATAATAAAAAATATTTCGCCAATAAAAAAAGAAATAACTACTGATAATTGGAAAAATTTAGAGAATTTCCTTTCAGAAAATAGATTTGATTTGCCTGAAAATTACAAATTTAATAGGGACGAATTGTATGATAGATAAAACATTTATTGACACAAATATTCTCGTTTATCTTTCGAGTAATGACGAGATAAAGAAAGATATAGCTACAAAATTTCTGTATAAATTATCAAATGCTGTAATTTCAACACAAGTATTAGGCGAGTTTTCTAATGTTGCTATTAGAAAAAAAATACTAACTTCCAATAAATTGATTGAATACATTAAACATTTTGAGAGAAGTTTTGACATAACAGTAATAACTGAAAAAACAATTATTAGTGCAATAAAAATTAAAGAAAAATATAAATTTTCGTTTTGGGACAGTATGATAATATCTGCGGCATTGCAAGCAAATTGTAATATATTATACTCCGAAGATATGCACCACAGCCAAATAATTGAACAGAAATTAACAATTATAAATCCTTTTAAATAAACTAATTAAATAAAAATATATAAGATAAAATAATAAGCGTTTAGCTTATTTTCTTGCTTTTGAAAATCACCAAATTTATCAAATTGTTACAAGAAATAGGACGAATGCCTACGCCTCTGGCGTGGGCTGTTCTTATTTGTAACAAGGGTGTTTGGTGATACCTCAAAAGCGGATAAGTTACAGTTCCAACGCTTTTTTTGTGTCAAAAAATAACGTTTTTTGGGGAATTGAAGGCAAATTAATCATTTTAAACAAATACATTACTATGGGTTTAACCAATTTATTAGAAGACGCAAAGCGTTTTGAAATTCACAATTTAGATTTGTCTCGACCACGTCGTTACAAATTAAATTTTCTTAAAGACATGACAGATGAAGACAACATCAACAACACAGTTTTTACCGATGGCATCTTGCGAGAAATGTTTGACAAGAGCACTACACCAGAAGAACGTAGAAAAATATTGAAAGAAATTAAAAAACAATTCTATATTTTTCTTTGCACAGACAATGAAAGTTTTGCAGAAGCAAGAGAACAGCTCGGAGACAGTTTTACTGCATTAGTGCCAATTATTGCTGGTATTATAGCAACACAAATGGCATCTGTTGTAGGTATTCCTGTTGCAGTAATAACAGCAATAGTTGCTGGTTTGCTTTATCTTACTGCTACAATGACTAAAAAAGTTTGGTGTAATATAAATACAGAATTAGCACCCGCTTAGAATAAGAATTAAAAATTATAGATAAAGAAAAAAATGAAGAAGACTAATTTTCATTTCTAACTTATGCTTGCAAGATATTTTAAAAGTGCCTTGTAGGTTTTTAACAAACACAATTTAATTTAAAAATTATGACAAAAAAAGTAGTAGTATTAGTAATAGGATTGCTTGTATCCTTCTTAACAACACAAGCCCAGTGGACGCAAATTAACAGTGATATAGATGGTGAAGCAGGAGACAGGTCTGGTTTTTCAATAAGTTTAAGTTCTGGTGAAGTGAATGGCACTCAAATAGCTATCGGAGCACCTGGAAATGATGAGAATGGCGAAGATGCCGGTCGTGTTCGCATTTATGAAGCCATGAGTGGAACATGGATGCAAATTGGCAGTGATATTTATGGAGAAACAGCAGACGACAACTTTGGTTATTCAGTAAGTTTAAGTTCAGACGCTTTGGAATTGGCTATTGGAGCACCTTATAGTAATAATGAAAGGGGTTATGTTTCTATTTATTCAAATGTAATGGGAACATGGGAACAGCTTGGCTCTAATATTGAAGGTGAAGCAGGAGGAGACCGCTCTGGTAAATCAATAAGTATAAGTTCCGACGGATTAGTAGTAGCTATTGGAGCTGAGAATAGTCACGACAATGGCACACTAGCTGGTCATGTTCGCATTTATGAACAGATAGGTGGAATATGGACACAAATAGGTAGTGATCTTGATGGTTCCGAATATGAAAAATTTGGTAGCTCTGTAAGTCTAAGTTCAGATGGCTCTGTTGTTGCTATTGGAGCGAAGGCTACTGACGGTTATGCTTATCGTGACTATGCTTGTGTTTATGAGAATATTGAAGGAACATGGACGCAAATTGGCAGTAATATTGAAAGTGAAACAATTGGTGATAATTTTGGCTGTTCAGTAAGTTTAAGTTCAGATGGTTCTATAATAGCTATTGGTGGGAAAAAAAATAATGAAAACGGTGAGTATGCTGGTCATGTTCGTATTTATGAAAACATAAGTGGAACATGGACACAAATTGGCAATGATATAGACGGTGAAACAGAAGGAGACTGGTTTGGTAGTTCTGTAAGTCTAAATTCTAATGGTTCAATAGTGGCTATTGGGGCTCCTTATAATGCAGTAAACGGCATGGATGCTGGTTCTGTTAGTATCTATGAAAACATCAGTGGAACATGGACACAAAAAGGCAGTAATATTTACGGTGAAGCAGAAGGAGACATGTCTGGGAACTCAACAAGTTTAACATCAGATGGTTTGATAGTGGCAATTGGAGCTTCTCAAAATAATGGAAACGGTGAATATGCTGGTCATACTCGTCTTTATGAATATGATAATGTTGGTGTTTCAGACTTATCAGAAAACGGAATTTCTATTTATCCAAACCCTACAAACGGAATATTAAATTTTGAATTTGCAAATAACAATATTCAAAATTTATCAATTTCTGATATAACAGGACGAACTATTCAAAATTTCACAAATTCACAAGTTCAAAATTTACCTACAATTGATTTATCAAATTTAGAGAACGGTATCTATATCATTAAAATTCAGACAGATAATGAAATATTTACAACAAAAATCGTAAAAGAATAGATTTTTATTTATTTTTTCTTAAAAAGCGAATAAATTTCAAAAAATTGATATTATTCGCTTTTTTTTATTATTTTTGTGCCTCGTTCTGATGAAAAAAAACCACAACATTTTCTTGCTCATCATTTGCTTTTCATGGTGCAAAAATTAGCATTGTGCGGTTGATTTTTACGATTGAATAAGAATTGACATTGTGCGGAAAAGCAAACGATGGCAAGAAGTTACCGTTAGGGCAAACTAAAAAATAACAATACTATTGTCATTATTAAGTAAGTATAGATTTTATTTTTTAAAATACTTAATTTACAGCTAAAACATATACAATTTAACAATAATATAATAACAAATATAAAATATGAAAAAAATAATAATTTTAATCGTTTCTATTTTCTTTATCGGAACTTTCTCTTTTGCTCAAAATGTAACCAAAACGAGTATTAAGAATCAAAATCAATTAATACAAAAAATAGGTAATAATAAAGAAATAACTATTAAAAAAGAGATAACATTTAATAAAACAGACACATTAGAATTGTATGAGTTGAAAAATCTAACATTAAAAGGGGCGACTGACTCTACACAAATTACTAACCTAACAATTATAATTTCTTCTTGTGAAAATATTTCTTTTCAAAATTTAAAAATAGGTTCTAATAATATTGAAATAATAGATAGTAAAGATATTCAATTTACGAATTGTATAATTGAAAATAATGAATTAAACTGTAATTCATCTGAAAACATTAATTTTACTAATTTCAAATTTAACAAGGGTAAGTCATTAAATTTCACAAGAACAGTAAATATAAATTTTTTGAATTCTTCATTTTACTTAAATAATGGAGCAATGGGACTTTTAGATTTTGAATATTGTGATAATATTAAAATTACAGATTGTAAATTTATAAAAAATACATCAAATAATTACTTTATTTACGCTAACAATCCTGCAAACTCTGCCACTGACCTTGATATGTTTCGTAAAGCAAATGTTTTAATTTCAAATTGTTATTTCAAAGAAAATGATACATATCGTTTTGGGTTTCTTTCATTTAAGTTTATAATGAAAAATAATATTTTTATAAATAACAAAACGGAGAATAATTTACCTTTTGAAGAAAGCTTTTAATAATTGATGTTTAAAACCAGTTAGTTAATTTAATATGGATAAAATCACAAGGTAGGAACAAATTTTTATTTTTTTGCAAAAAAATCGTAATATAAAAAAACAACAACTAAATTTAACAAAATGTTTAGGGCGACTTTGTTGAATTAATTTGCTTGCTGAATGATTTGCGGTTTGGTTTGACTAACTTGATGACTAAAACTTTTTTTTCGTTTCACTCAAAAAAAGTTTCAGTCATCAAG
>JAOZQN010000051.1 GCA_029932195.1 Bacteroidales bacterium
AATTTGTATCCAACGCCGAGTTTGGCAAAAAGATGCTTGTCGGAGGGGACTCATTGTTATCTTTTTAAAGATACAAATATACTTAAATTTTCACGAATAAAACAGCTTTAGTAAAAAAATAGACCTTTATCAGTTTTTATGGTAAGTTTTTTTTGGGAACTGGCTTCGCATTGTCCGATTATTTTTGCATCAATATTATATTTTTTTGATATATTGATGATATCTTGTGCATTTTCTTTTTTTGTGTAAATTTCCATTCGGTGTCCCATATTGAAAACTTGATACATTTCTTTCCAGTTTGTGCCAGATTGTTCTTGAATTATTTTAAAAAGAGGTGGGATTTCAAACATCTTATCTTTGATAATGTGGATATTATCTACGAAATTAAGAACCTTTGTTTGTGCTCCGCCAGAACAATGTATTATTCCTGTTATATTATTTTTGTGATTTTGCAAAATCTCCTTAATCACTGGTGCATAGGTTCTTGTTGGTGATAAAACTAATTTTCCTGCATCAATTCCAAGTTCATTAATTTTGTCTGTAAGTTTGTATTTTCCCGAATATACAAGCTCTTCTGGAATTGAATGGTCGTAACTTTCTGGATATTTCTCTGCCAAATATTTTTCAAAAACATCGTGGCGAGCAGATGTTAGTCCGTTGCTACCCATTCCTCCGTTGTATTTTTTTTCGTAAGTTGCTTGCCCATACGATGATAGTCCAATAATAACATCTCCTGCTTGGATATTATTTTCCAAAACATCAGTTTTTTTTATCCTTGCCGTTGCAGTAATATCAACAATAATTGTTCTTACAAGGGCACCTACATCTGCTGTCTCACCACCTGTAAGATAGATATTTACACCAAGTTTTCTCAACTCATCAATAATTTCATTTGTTCCTTCAATTATTGCAGAAATAACCTCTCCCGGAATATTATTTTTATTCCTTCCAATTGTTGATGAAATAAGAATATTGTCGGTTGCTCCTACGCAAATTAGGTCGTCAATATTCATAATAATAGCATCTTGTGCAATTCCTTTCCAAACGGATAAGTCGCCAGTTTCTTTCCAATACATGTATGCGAGTGCGGATTTTGTGCCAGCTCCATCGGCGTGCATAATATTGCAATAATCGGGACTGTTGCCCAAAATATCTGGGATTATTTTACAAAAAGCTTTTGGATAAATTCCTTTATCTATATTTTTTATTGCGGCATGGACTTCTTTTTTGGAAGCCGAAACACCACGCTGGTCATATCTGGACATTTTTTTTTAATTTTGAATTTTTGAAATTCCAAATTTTTGTTTTTTTTATGAGAGTAAACTAATTCAAAATTTCAGAACTTTTTTGTAGATGTAAACTAATTCAAAATTTCAAAATTTCAGAACTTTTTCGCAGATGTAAACTAATTCAAAATTTCAAAATTTCAGAACTTCATAAATTATTAATCTTCTCCAAAAGGAGTATAAGTTTCACCCCAGTCGGCACTAAGGACTTTAAATTCAGTCCGTCTATTTAATTGATGGCAAATATCTTGATTTTCTTTTGAGGGCAGTGCATCTATAAAGCTCTGATTAAGAACATTTCCATCCTCCAAAAAAGGGTATGCTTTTGCCATTTCCTTATCTACTTTTACAGGAGACGACTCTCCATATCCTTTTGGTACAAGTCGTTCTTTATCAATACCATTCTCTATTAAAAATGCAATTACTGAATTTGCTCGTCCTTGCGAAAGTCGGAGGTTTTCCTTATCCCCACCACGATAATCAGTATGTGCTTGTAATTCTATGGTTATTGGATTAAATTCTAATAATTCAACAAGTTCACCTAATGAAACTTTAGATGATTCGCTTAATATAGTGTCGCCAAGTGCGTATTCAATATTTGCAATTTTTATTGGACCAAGATTTGGCTCCATAAAAATTTCTATTTCAATTGTTGTAGCTTCGGTTATTCCTTTCGTAGTTTCTTCTCCTTTCCCTTTTAGAAAATTATCCATAGTTGTAATAAATGAGTAATCTGTATTTTCACTAAGATTGAAAGTAAAATCTCCAATGTCTCCCGTTGTAGTTTTCAATAATTCTCCATCACTTCCATCAAGTTTAACTTCTACTCCAGGAAGATAAGCTCTATTTTTCTTGTTTCTAACATATCCTTTCAAAACAATTTTAAGTGGTTTTTGATAAAAATAAAAAATATCATCTTTTTTTCCAGTTGAACGTGAAGAAGTAAAATATCCATTTTTTTTATCACAAAAAGGATTAAAAATAATAGAAAAATCATTTGCATGTGAATTTATTGGCGATTTCATATTTTCCACCTCATAAGTTCCATTTTCTGTTGGTTTTGCAATAAAAATATCCAAACCACCCATTCCAATTCTTCCATCTGAGGAAAAATATAGATTTCCTTCTCCATCTGTGGTTGGAAAAAGTTCGTTGTATTTTGTATTCACATCACTACCAAGTATTTGTGGAGAATTCCAAGCCGCAGATTTTGATTTTCGTTCCATTTTCCAAATATCTTTTTCGCCTACACCTCTGTCTGGGTGATCTGCTACAAAAAAGAGAGTGAGTTCGTCAAATGTTATATGCGGGTGTCCTACTGATATTGCGGTATCGCTAAAAATTTTGACTGTTTCTGGTTCGCCCCATTTCCCCTCAGATATTGTGGATTTTAGTATTTTACAGCCTACATCTTTTCCACTAATAACCTGACAACTTGTGTAATACATAGTTCTACCATTCGGAGTTAGCGAGCAAGAACCTTCATCGAAAGGAGTATTTATCATACCTTCGGCAGGCACAGCTTCACTCCATTTTCCTTTTTTATCTTTTCTAATAAAAAACAAATCGGCAAAACTTTCACCTGAATTTTTGTTAATCTCCTTACCAGTAGTCCCCTCTCTAGTGGAAGTGAAATAAAGTTCGGTGCTATCACCAGCAAAAGCGGGAGCAAAATCGTTATATTTGGTATTAAAATATCTTATTTCTATCAATTCGTAACGAGTGGGATTTTCTAACCATTCTTCTGCAAGATCGCAAGATTTCATTCCGTCTGCTCCTCTTGGATCGTCTGGAACAAGGTCTTTATAAAAAAAGAAATATTCTTTTGCTTGTTCATAGTCTTCCTTCATTTTGTATGCATCGGCAAGATAAAGGTTGGCAATTGGGTCTTGATATTTATACAAAATAGCTCTTCTATACCACCTTATACTACCATTTACGTCATACATTAGGCGACAACAGTTACCTGTTTTGAAGGATACTTCTGCTTTTTCTTTTTTATCTTTTGCTTTGGAATATATTTTTTCGTAAAGTTCTACTGCTTCAAGATATTCACCAGATTCGTAAAAACCATTAGCTTTTACCATTTTTTTACTTTGAGAAAAACTTAAGGAAGTTGTGAGTAAAAGAATTAAGGTGAGAATAATACTATTTTTTAAATTCATAACAAAAAGTTTTTTTATAGATTTTGAAATATTGACGTCCTTTTGTCTTTGTAACAAAAATTATGCTAAATAGTTAATTCAGTAATGAACAATGAATAATGAATAATGAATAATTAACAATAAACAATGAATAATAAATAATGAACATTCTCATTAACTACTGTCTATCAGCATACTGTAAAAAGCAAAAGTGCAATTTTCATAAAAACACCTACCTATTTTTAATTTAGTCTCTTAATCCTGAAAATCGTTGTTTATTTTGACATAATGTTATTCAAAACTTCGTAATTTCAGAACTTCAAAATTTTTCCAGTTTATCTGGCTTAGGCGAAAGCTAATTAAAAAATAAACACTTAAAATTAAACACTTATTTTATCTTGTGTTTCAATAAATCCATCTTTCATTTTTATGGTTCGGTCTGATAAATCTGCAAGATTTTCGTCGTGTGTAACAATAATAAAAGTTTGATTAAATTTTTCACGTAACGAAAAAAACAGATTGTGTAATTCTTCTTTATTTTGCGAATCCAAATTTCCAGAAGGCTCGTCGGCAAGTATAACCGAGGGGTTGTTTATTAATGCTCTGGCAACTGCAACTCTTTGCTGTTCGCCGCCAGAAAGTTCACTTGGCTTGTGTGTTAAACGATGACTAACTTTAAGAAAATCAAGTAGTTCTTTGGCTTTAGCTTCTGCTTCTTTTTTAGATTTTTTGGCAATATAAGCAGGAATACAAACATTCTCTAATGCTGTAAATTCGGGCAAAAGATGATGAAATTGAAAAACAAATCCAATATTTAGATTTCTAAATTGTGCTAATTTTTTGGAATTTAATGTTTGCGTATCAATATTATTAACAACGACAGAACCACTATCTGCATTGCTTAGTGTTCCAATTATTTGCAACAAAGTAGTTTTTCCAGCACCACTTGTGCCAACTACCGATACTATTTCGCCCTGTTTTATTTCTAAATCTATACCTTTTAGAACCTCCAAAGAGCCAAACGATTTTTTTATGTTGTTTACTTTTATCATTAAATTTGGTTGTTAGTTGTTAGTTGTTGGTTATTGGTTGGTAGTTGTTGGTTATAAATTATTTTCAACGCTTTGCGTAACCAACATCTAACAACCAATAACCAATTCTATTTCACCCAGCCTTTTGTTCTAAAATCACAGTTTTGATATTTTTCATCAATACTAATATATGTTGTTTTTTGTTTTTCTCTAATCCAATTATCTAATACTTCCATTTTCTTTTTCTCCAGAGCCATATTATGAATTAACTGATAATCAGAAGATACACTTGCAATATGCGATTTTGTTCTTGATTTTATTTTGTATATATTGTAAGTTATATTTCCGAGTTCATCTCTGGTTTCTATAACTTCTGACACTTCACCTATTTCTACTTTTGTTATTTTTCTGCTAATTTCTTTAGGTAACATAGATATTGAAATTTGAGCACTTCCTGTCATAGGATTAAAATATAGTCCACCATTTTTTCTTGTATCATCGTCATCGGAGAATTTTAGGGCAGCTTTTTCAAATGATATTGAGTCTATTTTTATCACAGCCAATACGCTGTCTAATCTTTTTTTAGAGGTTTTTCTTGCTCGTGGACTTGTTTTTGGGCTAATAAGCACATGACTTGTTTTTACCCGCTCGCCTTTTCTTTCATCTAATCGAATAAGGTGAAATCCAAAATCTGTTTTCACTATTTCGGATAATTCGCCTTCTTTGAGCTTGAAAGCAGCAGCAGCATATTCTGGCACAAGTTCGCCCCTTGCCATAAATGGAAGTTGCCCGCCGTTTCCTGCTGTGGACTCATCATTGGAATATACGAGAGCTACGGTTTCAAAATGTTTGTCGCCGTCTTCAATTAGTTTTTTCCAGCCTTTCATTTTGTCAATAGTGTATTGCTCTTGTTCTTTGGTTATTTCTGGCTTTAAGGTAATAACCTGCAATTCAATAGTTTCATCAACAATTGGCAAACTATCTTTGTTTAGGTTAGCATAAAACTCGTTCACCTCCGAAGGAGTAATTTTTATCCCTTCTGAAAGCGACATTTGAACTTTTTGAGCCCTTAGTTGTTCTTTCATCATATCAATCAGACCTTCTTTTATATCATGAATAGACTTTCCTAGATAATTTTCAAGTTCGTGAATTCCATTTGCTTGCTCTACAAACATATCTATTCGCATAGCAACTTCGCCTTTTACCTCATCGTCAGTAACATATATACTGTCTATATCTGCCTGATTTACCAATAATTTATGAAAAAGTAGATTTTCTAAAATATCACATTTAGAATTTTTATCTGTAACCATTCTTTGTGTAAGCATCTGAATATATTGCTGTTCTACGTCTGACTGTAAAATTATATCGTCTCCCACGCGGGCAACTATTTTATCTACTATTATTGTATCCTGTGCAAATGTTGCAAAAGCTAAAGTAAAAATTAGTAATACTGTTGTGATTATTTTTTTCATAAAAAGTGGTGATTGGTTTTTGGTTGTTGGTTTTTTGTGATTGGTTTTTTGTTCTTGGTTGTAAGACACACCGCTTTGCGTAACCAACAACTAATAACCAGCAACCAATAACTTTTAATAAATTTCTATATTTTTGTTTTTATCTGCATTATCTCTAATTGTTTTTTCCAGTTCATCTACCATAAGTGAACTTCTGCGATTTAGGATAATTGATTTTATATTTTCAATGTTAAAAATAAGTGGTGATGTTTCATTTTTTAGTTTATAATCCAAAATTTTCACAAAATAAAAATAGACATCATCTTCTTTTTCAAAGTATTTATGAGATTTTAGAAAATTATTTTCATTTTCTATTTCGTAATCCATTTCATAAATAACATTTGATAAATAAATCCAATCATTATTAAAATCGGTAAATTTTTCTGCTTTTGTAATACTAAAATCCCTAATTTTAACCAGATTACCAATATCATTAGAATGTATCCACGATTTTAAATTATTAATTTCGGGTTCGTCTTTTTTTATTTTGATATAAAAACCTTTTATTACATTTTTATTTAACACAAAATCCTGAATATTAGCAGTATAATAGTCATTTATTTCTTTGTGAGTAACAATTGTATCAAGTTTTTGATTTAAAAATTTTTCCTTGTATTTGTGAATTAACAATGAAGTTTTAAAATCTTCTACTTTTTCATCAATATCTTTTTGTTCGTCCTTTAAATACGATTTAGCTTTCTCTAATAATAATTGTTCTTTTACCCACATTTCAATATATTTTTCTACTTGTAAAACACTATCTTCTTTGGGCATTCCATCTGGCAAAATTTCTAATAAATCTTGCTCGGTCAAATAATTATCATAAACTTTTGCGACTACAACACCGTCTGGTTTTTCTTTGTCTTTACAAGAGAAAAAGCCAAATATTGTTATTATTATTAATATTTTTGAAAAAGACTTCATTAATTTAGATATTTTTATTCACCCTCTCACTTGAAGTGAGAGGGTGAATTTATTTAGCGTTCTATTTTACCTCATTTTTAATTTCTTGCAGAACTTCTTGATTTACTTGCACTTTATATTTTACTTTAAGTTTTGTAAGCCATTCCTTCTCCAGTTCTCCTTGATAATCAGCAGTTACCAGTCCTTTTACATATTTCATATTATTTTTGATATATATAATTTCTTGATTCTTAGTATCTACAACGTAAAGTTGACTACTTGTTATTTCATTTTTTTCATATTTATTAAAAACAAAATCAGCAGATTCGTTATCTCCTTTCTTAAATACTCCACTATTTCTTAAACTAAATTGACCACTATTCTTATCTACTTTAATAACAACCATCGTATCTGAATAATGCTTTTTTTCCTTCTTTTTTAGTGTTTTTTTAGCTTTTTTTAGTGCTTTTTCTGTTTCATAATAATATATAACAAGGTTTAATTTATCATAATAATTTATCTTATTTTTATTATAGAAATTCTTAAGTCCCGTAGTATCATTAACCGCCTTGCTCCAAACCATTTGATCTGTTATTTCAAACAAAAGCAAACCATCGTGATATTCATTTGTGATATATTTAAAATCGTCATTATTCTCTGATAAATCTCTGATTTTAAACTCTTCTAAAAGCTCTTTTGTCCAATTTTCGTATTCTTGTTCTATAAATATTTTTACTTGCGTAGGTCTTCTTTTTCGTTGATTATTAGATAAGTATTTTGCAAAATCTTTTTCTGTATATTTTTTGTCTTTAATATTAAAAAGAACTGTTTGGCTATTTTGCAACTCACTGGAACTCCAGGCACCTGTAAAAATAGTGCTATCTGTTTTTGCACAAAAATTATCTAAATTATTCTGTTCTTTATAGTTTGCTAAAATTTTAATGTTGTCATAAACCGATTTTTCCACCAATTCATAACGAGCATCTTTTTCTATTTTTTTCTTAATCACATCTTTATTTTCTTCATAAGTTCCAATACCTTTTTTATTGTTTAGTTTTATTATGTGCCAACCAAAAATTGTTCTAACAGGCTCAGAAACATCTCCTTTATTTTCAAGAGAAAAAGCAGCGGTTTCAAATTTTCTAACCATTTTGCCTGTTCCAAACCAGCCAAGTTCTCCACCTTTACTACCAGAACCTTTGTCGTCTGAATATTTCTTAGCAAGGTCTTCAAATTTTTCGCCAGCGGCTAATTTCGTTTGTATTTCTTTAAGTTTTGCCATTGCTTCTATTGAGTCCGTCTCCGTAGAACCTTTTGGTAATGAGACCATTATATGTGAAGCATTTACTTCTCCACTTGCTTCTTTTTCGTCTGTTTTTTTAACAATAAAATAACCAGCTTTAATTTTTATTGGTTTAGAAATATCTCCTATTTTAGCACTGTAAATAAAATTTTCAATTTCGTAAGGCGACTGTAAAGCTGTTACATACCAAGCATCTCCACCATCTTGTTTTACCGAACGAGAATCAGAAACTTCTTTGGCTACTGCCGAAAAATCTTCGCCCTTTACTATTCGTTCTCTTGCTTCATTTATTGAATTATAAACTTTTAAATCATCTTCGGGAGAAGCATTGGGAGGCAATTGTTGGAAAATATAACTAATTCTAATTTCTTTTTTAGACCTTTCATAAGCCTCTTTATAAAGCTTTTCTTCCAATTCAGGATTGGTAAAATATGGTTTTGCCAACTGCACAGTATATTTATTTAGTTCTGATAAATAAGATGATACAGTATCAAGTCCCATGTCTTCTGCTGCAATAACTTTAAGTTTAAAGTTAATAAAAAGTTCCAAATAATCGTCCACAGATTTTACATCATTTGATATTTCGGTGGAATTATTTTTTGTGTAAATTTTCACAAATTCTTTTTTATCAATTTCCTTGTCTCCAATTGTAACAAGGGTTTTGTTTTGTGCCAAACTTGTTAGCGAAAATACAAATAATGCAATAATAACTAATCCTATTCTTCTCATTTTTAATAAAGTTAATAAAGTTACAAATTCTTAAAAGTTATAAAAGTGTGTAATAACCATTTAGGTTGTTAAAAAAGTATAATAACCCTTCATGTTATAGAAACAAAATTTTTAAATCGCAAAGTTAAAATTATTTTCTACAAAACAATTACCAACTTTTTTCTATTTCTGTTTTTTCATTAATTTTATGATAATAAACAATCTAAAACTCTTTAATACAAGCTGTTAATAAATTGTTAATATTTATGAAATTATTAATATCAATTTTTTACCTAAAAATCTGCAACTATTGTAAAAAAAACAGTCTGACAATTGAACTTAAAATACATACTAAACTAGTAAGGGAAAACTTAATAGCATTCCAACAAATTTTTCATATAAAAACTATTAAAAAATGACCTTCCAATTTATTTTAGGAACAAAAATTAAATAAGCTATAACAGTTAGGCGAAGTTGCTTTGTTCTTTAACGACTTAAAAAATATGCGAATAGCCAAGCTATTTAAGGATTTTTTAAGAAAGTTAAAGGACAAATGAACGAGCATAACTGTTATATGTTATTTAATTTACGTTCCTTAGCTAAAATATATATTGTTATCAGGCAAAAATGAATAAAAAGCTAAATACTCAAAAATAAATATTTTTCTATATATCAACTTAATTAACCCAAACTAAAATGAAAAAAAATCTATTCCTTTTTTCGTTGTTGTTTTTGTTTGTAGGTTTTCAGACCCACGCACAATTAGCAGTAACGAACGGACAAACAGGACAACAACTCGGCGAGATTCTCGCAGGAGACAATATCCAAGTAACAAACTCTTCAATATCAGGAAATGTCGCACAATATGGTGCTTTTTCATTTACAGGAGATGAGCTTGGAGTAAATTCTGGTGTAATACTCTCCTCTGGAAGTATTTTTGATGCACCTGGACCAAACTCTGCGGAAGGAACAAGTACCGATTTTGATGGAGCAGGAAATGCTCTTTTAACTGCTCTGGCAAACAGTAATACATACGATGCTGTTGTCCTTCAATTTGATTTTGATGTCCAGTCTGATGAAATTGAATTTAATTTTACATTTCTTTCCGAAGAATATAATGAGTATGTAAATGCTGGTTTTAACGATGTATTTGCTTTTTATATTTCGGGACCTGGAATTGATGGAGAAGAGAACCTTGCAGTAGTTCCTGGAACTACTATTCCTGTTACTATTAACTCTATAAATAATAATAAATTTTGGCAATTTTATAATGATAATGAAACAGGAAACACAAATATAGAATTTGATGGCTTCACTACCTTAATGACTGCCAAAAAATCTGGACTTATTTCTTGCGAAACATACACACTTAAACTAATGATTGCCGACGCAGGTGATGGAATTTATGATTGCGGAGTTCTTCTCCAAGAAAATTCACTTGTTCAAGCAGGTGTATCTGCTTCGTCTTCTACATTTAGCGACAACAATACTGCTCTCGAAGGCTGCATAGAAGCTGATTTTAATTTCCAACTCGACCAAGCGGTAGATTATGATGTAGAAATTCCGCTTACAATTGGTGGAACGGCTGTAAATGGTGTTGATTATAAGTATATTGACCCAGTAATAATAATTCCAGCAGGACAAACAAGTGTAACTTTAATTATAGAATCTTACTCCGATGGAATGACAGAAGGACAAGAAACAATTGAACTTTCTTTTGAACCTGCACCATGTCAGCCACTTACAACTGTTTCCTTATTTATTGATGACTTTGTGCCAATAGAATTTTCTGCCACAGAAACAGGTGCAAATTGCAATGGAGCAACAGATGGAGAAGTTCTTTTTACAATCACAGGTGGTTTTGAACCATACATAATAAATCTTACCGATACTATTACCAAAGAAACAACTTCATACACAGAAAATCCAATTCTTGGACTTGCAGGAGGAACTTATTCTGTAGAAATTATTGATAACTACGGTTGTAAAGCCGAAGATATTGTTTTTGGTGATATTTTTAATGCAGGAACAACTTTTTTACCAACAGGAACTGGTGTAACTTACGAAACATCTATTAATATTACTAGTTTTGACGATGGCGAAATTATTGAAACAATAGACCAATTTAAACAAATTTCGGCTTCATTGGAGCATTCTTATGCCAACGATATTGAAATATTTTTAAGATCTCCTGACGGAACACAAGTAAAATTAAAGAAAAAAGGACCTGGTTCACCTGGAGGCAATACTCAAAATTGTGTAGATTTTGGCGAACCAGTCTCTTCTGGTGCATGTTGGGATACTTGGAATGCAAATAACATTACTCCTGGTGTAGGATACGAATATGTTTGGAAGAAGGAAGCTACACACGGAACTATGAAATACGAACGTGAACAAGGACTTTTACCAAACCATACTTACACTACCACATTTGGTAACGAACTGGAAAACTCAGTATATTTTGAAGCCGGTTCTTATGAATCATTTCAAAATTTAGACGCATTTATTGGTTCTCCACTTAATGGAGAGTGGACAATTATTGTTACCGACTTTTTTATAAATGACAACGGATATATTTTTAATTGGAATTTAAGTGTTAGCTCACCTCAATCCGATTCTATTATTACAATTACAGAACCAGAACTTCCCGAAGTTACAACTTCATATACAAACCCCGATTGTGGTGTTGATAATGGTGAAATTGATATTACTGTAACTGGCTTTACTGTAACCGATTTCCTTTGGAATACAGGAGCAACAACCGAAGACATCACAGGATTATCAAGCGGAACATATTCAGTAAATATTACTGGCGATGATGCTTGCGATTATGATTATGATTTTAATCTTTCTAACAATGGAACTCTCGCCCTTTCAGCCACTTCCGATGCGGAAACTTGCGTTGATGCAGATAACGGAACACTTGACCTAACTGTAACAGGCGGAACACCAGACTTTTCATATTCTTGGGACAACGGAAGCACAGACGAAGACCTTACTGGTTTAGAACCTGCAGATTATACCGTAACTGTAACAGATGCAGGAGGTTGCACAGGAATAGAAACTTTTACTGTCTCAGCAGCTACACCTATTTATATAGGAGCAATTGTAACCAACGAAAATTGTGGAGACGCAGAAGGTGAAATAAATCTAAATCCAACAGGAGGCGTAGAACCTTTTACTTTTGCTTGGGAAACAGGCGAAACTACACAAACGATAGATGAGCTTTCGCAAGGAACTTATACAGTAACAGTTACTGATGCAAACCTTTGCACACAGTCAGAGACTTTTACAATTACCAACTATGTTGGAGATTGTATTCCAGACTGCGATTTAGCTTTTACTTATGAAAATATTGTTGATGAAACTTGCGGTCAAGCCGATGGTGAAATTGATTTAACTATTTTCACAAGTTTTTCTCCATACACAGTTTCGTGGGATAGCGGAGAAACTACCGACGACCTAAATTCTTTATCTGCAAATGATTACACAATTACAGTAACAGACGCAGAAGGTTGTGAACTTATTGAAACATATACTATTGAAAATCAAACATCTGGACTTGAAATTTTAAGCACAGTTGTAACCGATGAAACTTGTGGAAACGGAGCAGGTGAAATAAATGTAACAGTAAATGGAGGTGCTTTACCATATTCATTTAACTGGGATAACGGAAGCACAACAGAAGACCTTACTGGAATTAGCGGAGGTGATTATAATTTAATAGTAACCGATGCAAATGGCTGTTCTGTAAATACTTCTGCTTCAATAACTAATCAAACAGGTGATTTAGCACTAACTTGGGGAAATGCTACAAACGAAATTTGTGGAAATACCACAGGAACTATTGACATTCTCATTGAAGGAGGAAATCCATTTGGAGGAGGAGGTCCTTGGGGAGGAGGATTCTATGAATATTTATGGTCAAATGGCTCTACAAATGAAGATTTATTAAATCTTTCGGCAGGCAATTATTCATGTGTTGTTACAGATGAAGATGGTTGTCAGATAACAACTCCAGTTTATGTTGTTGAAAACGAAGGTGGAACTCTTAATATTGATGATATTGATGTAGATAACGAAACTTGTGATAATAATCTTGGAGAAATTGAACTTGTTATTTCTGGAGGAGTAGAACCTTATACTTTTGCTTGGAATTCTGGACAAACAACTCAAGATATTTTTAACCTTTCGGAAGGAACTTATGATAACACAATTACAGACGCAAATGGCTGTTCAATTTCTACTGGTAATTTAACAATTATCAACGAAAGTGGAACTCTTGCATTGCAAAGTGTTAATAATACAGATGAATTATGTAACAATAATTCTGGTGAAATTGATATAACAATAATAGGTGGAACTACACCTTATAATTACTTATGGAACACAGGTGCAACAGCAGAAGACTTAAACGCACTAAACGCAGGTAATTATTCTTGCGAAATTACAGATGCAAACGGCTGTATAGTCTCAGTAAATTCCACAATTAATAATGATAATGGAACAATTGCAGTTTCAAACACAATTATTACTGATGAAAACTGCGGAACTTCTGATGGAGCTATTGACATAACTATAACAGGAGCAGCAACTCCAATTAATTTTAATTGGAATAGTGGCGATGTAACCGAAGATTTATTAAACATCTCTGCAGGAACTTACAATTGTATAATTACTGATGCAATGGGTTGTGAAACAAATGCAAATGGAGTAGTTGATAATAATTCAGGTGATTTAGCAATCAATAATTCAATTGTAACAAACGAACAATGCGGTGCTACCGACGGTTCTATTGATTTAGTTGTTTCAGGTTCGGCAACTCCACTAACTTTCCTTTGGAACAATGGAGCTACAACTCAAAACATTACAAGTCTTGCCGCAGGAACTTACTCTTGCATTGTAACAGATAATAATGGTTGTTCGGTAAATTCAAATTTATTTACAATCAATAATACATCAAGCACAATTTCGGTAACAGATGTTGCTATTACAAACGAAACTTGTGGTTCTATAAATGGAGCTATTGATTTAACAATTTCGGGCGGACAAGCACCTATAACTTTTGCATGGAGTAACGGAGCTACAACAGAAGACATTACAAATGTAGTAGCAGGAACTTACGATTATACAATTACAGATAATAGTGGTTGTGCCATCAACGGAAGTGCAGAAGTATTAAATGAGTCTGGAGATTTAGAAATAACTTCTTTTTCAAAAGTAAATGAAATTTGCGGAAATGGAAATGGCTCAATTGATATTACTGTAAATGGAGCTTCTCCTTTTAATTTTACTTGGAGCAATGGAGCTACAACAGAGGATATTACAGGCTTATCAGCTGGTGTTTTTAATGTTACAATTAGCGATGATAATGGTTGTGAAATAACTTCATCAAATTATAATATTTTGAATGATGCAGGAGCATTTGAACTTAGCTCAACTGATATTACAAACGAACATTGTAACGATGGTTCAGGAGCTATTGATATTGAAGTAGCAAATGGAACAGAACCAATAGATTATGCTTGGAGTAATTCAGAAACTACACAAGATTTAACAGGGCTTAGTCAAGGAGTATTTTCTTGCGTAGCAACAGATGCTAATGGTTGTGAACTAAGTTATTTTGCAACAGTTACAAATATTGAAGGAAATATAATTGTTTCCAATGAAGTTATTGAAAATGAGACTTGTGGAAATACTAATGGTTCAATTAGTTTTGATATTTCGGGAGGTGTAGAGCCATACAATTTTGCATGGAGCAACGGAGAAACGACCGAAGATATCACTGGACTTTCTGCCGACACATATAACTGTGTAATTACTGATGATGTAGGTTGTAGCACTACTTATAATACTACAATTGAAAATATTGGTGGTGATTTTGCAATTGTAAATACAGAAGTTACAAATGAAAATTGTAATAATGGAGCAGGTGCAATAAATATAACTTTAACAGGTGGAACAGAGCCATATACATTCTCTTGGGATAACGGTGCAACTACCGAAGACCTTGCAGGACTATCAGCTGGAACTTACAACTTAACTGTAACAGAAACAACAGGTTGTGAACTAACAACATCAGCAGAAGTTATTAATATTGAAGGAACATTTGTAATTGACAATGCAAATATTACAGACGAAACTTGTGGACAAGGAAACGGAGCAATTGACATAACATATTCAGGTGCAAATGGCTCAGTTACATTCAACTGGAGTAACGGAAGCCCTTTTGAGGATATTGATAACTTATCATCAGGAAATTATTTGCTAACAGCCACCGATGAAACTGGTTGTGTAATAAATGGAGATTATTTTGTAGATAATATCACTGGAGGATTTGAACTCACAAGCTCAACTGTTGTTGATGAAACTTGCGGAAATGCAAACGGCTCAATAGATTTAACAATTTCTGGAGGAACAACACCTTACGTATTTGACTGGAACACAGGAGCAACAACAGAAGACTTAGAAAATCTTTCGGCAGGAACTTATACTTGCGAAATTACAGATGCAGTAGGTTGTGTTACCAATTTTAATACAGATATTACAAATATTGTTGGCGACTTGGCTATCAGTCTTGATAATACTGTAAATGATGTTTGTAACTCATCGCTTGGCGAAATTTATGTAAATGCAACAGGAGGAACATCTCCATACTCATTTAGCTGGAATACAGGAGCAACAACTCAAAACCTTATTGGAGTAACTGCTGGAACTTATCTCGTTACAGTTACAGATGCTACCGATTGTAGTGTTACAAATTCCTACGAAGTAGGAAATGATGGTGGCGATTTTGACTTTGCTTTTATTAATGTTTATAATGATGAATGTTCGCAAGGACAAGGTGCAGTAGAATTTGACGCTACACCTGCCGGAACATACACTTATGAGTTAGATGGTGAAGAAGGCACTTGGGGTGGAATATTCTGGGGACTAACTGCTGGAGAATATACAATTTCAATTGTAGATGGAGCTTGTCGTCTTGATTCTATTATTACAATAGAAAACGAAAGCACTTTTAACGTAAGTAATATTGATGTTACAAACGAAAATTGTGGAGACCAACAAGGAGCAATAGACATTACTCTTACTCCACCAAACCCTCCATATTCTTACAATTGGAGCAATGGTGAAACTACTCAAGATATTTCGGAACTTTCCGCAGGAACTTATACTTGTGAAATTACTAAATTAAATGATGGTTGCACAGACAACATTACAGTTGAAATTGAAGGAAACTCAGTTATGGATATAGCAACAAATACTGTAAACGAAAACTGTGGACAAGCCAATGGTGAAATAACAGTATTTATTTCAGGAGGCGAACTTCCTTATACTTTTGACTGGAGCAATGGTGAAACAACACAAAATTTAACCGACCTTTCTGCAGGAACATATACTTGCGAAATTTCAGATAATTCTGGTTGTTCAATAACTATTTCAGAAGAGATAGAAAATATTACTAATGGTCTGACTATTAATTTACTTGATATAACAAACAGTGTTTGTGATGAGGCAATTGGAGCTATTGATATAACACCAACAGGAGGAATTATGCCATATAATTTCAATTGGAGCAACGGCGAAACAACAGAAGATATATTTGGACTTACAGTCGGAAGCTATACTATAGAAATTACAGATAATGTTGGTTGTCAAACAGAAGCAACTTATGAAGTAGAATCTAATATGGGATTTGCAATGATTTGGATTCAAGATGATTTTTGTAGTTCAGGACAAGGAGAAGTTTATTTTGAGCCTACTGAAATGGGAGATTACACATACGAATTAGACGGAATGTCTCAAGACGACTCTTATTTTATGGGAGTAACAGGAGGCGAGCACACAATATCCATAGTTAGTGGAGATTGTAGAATAGATTCTGTTATTACTGTTGGAAACGAATCAACATTTAATGCAAATGTAATCTCTGTAACACATGACGTATGTAGCCAAGAGATTGGAGCTATTGATTTACAAGTAGGACCAGGTTGGGCTGATTATACTTATAATTGGAATAACGGAGCAACAACACAAGATATTTCAGATCTTGCTGCAGGAATTTATACTTGTGAAATAGCTAGAGTTGATGATGGTTGCACCGATAATATTGAAGTTGAAATTACAGATGAAAACACATTCTCTGTAAATGTAAACTCTGTAACCAACGATAACTGTGGTCAGGAAATAGGAGCTATTGATTTAGGAATAGACCCAGAATCAGCAACCTATACTTATAATTGGAGCAACGGAGAAGTAACACAAGATATTTCAGACCTTGCTGTAGGAACTTATACTTGCGATATAGTTAAGATTGATGACGGTTGCACCGATAATATTGAAGTTGAAATTACAGATGAAAACACATTCTCTGTAAATGTAAACTCTGTAACCAACGATAACTGTGGTCAAGAAATAGGAGCTATTGATTTAGGAATAGATCCAGAATCAGCAACCTATACTTATGATTGGAGCAACGGAGAAGCAACACAAGATATTTCAGACCTTGTTGCAGGAACTTATACTTGCGATATAGTTAAAATTGATGACGGTTGCACCGATAATATTGAAGTTGAAGTAGAAAACAACACAGGAACTTTAAATGTAGAATCTACTGTAACAAACAACGCATGTAGTCAATCAGTTGGTTCAATAGAACTTACTGTTACAAGCGATGGAGGTTACACCGTTCTTTGGAGCACCACAGCAGACACAGATATTATTGAAAATCTCTCAGCAGGAGACTATTCAGTTGTTGTTACAGAAACAGGCACTGGTTGTGAATTTAATGATGATTTTGTTATCATAAGTGAAGGTGATTTTACTGTAAGTGAAGCAATTACAAACAGCACTTGCGAAACTTGCGACGATGGAGCTATTGATTTAACCCTCACACCAGCAGGTGATTATACTTTTAGTTGGACTAATGGAGCAGACACCGAAGATATTAGTAATTTGTTGCCAGCAGAATACACTGTAACAATTACAAATGACTTATGCGAATTTACAGATACCTACATTATTGATTTTACCGAAGGAATTTTGGAAACCAAAGAATTAGAAATTTCAATTTATCCGAATCCTGCAAATGGAGTAATAAATATTGATTACAACCTGTTAAAAACAGACCATGCAGATATATTTATAACAGATATTACAGGAAAAATCCTTAATCAAGTATCAATAAATCAATCCAAAGGATTAGAGACAATAGAAATAGACAATCTGAAATCGGGAATATATTTTATTAAAATAAACACCGATGGAATTAATAGAACATACAAATTTGTGAAAACAAATAACTAATTAATAAGTAAATTTAAAATAAGAAGTTCGGGATAATTATTACAATTATTCCGAACTTTTTTTATTCTAAAAACTTCTCTGTTAATGTGAATTCTAAAACTCCAACTTTGAGTCCACTCCGAGAAGTGTATTTTTGTCAAAATCAATACGGATAATAGTTTAATAAATGGAGTTTAATTGTTGTAAATGTGTATTTTAAAATTTTTATCCAACGCAGAGTTTAGTAAAAAGATACTTGTCGTAATTAAAAATATCCAATTTATCAGGAAAAATCATAATAACTAAGATTCAAATACAACAAAATCAAATAATTGATATTTCAAATTTACAAAAAGGGACTTATATTGTAAGATTACAAACAGACAAAAAAAACAATTAAAAAATAAAACAAAAAAAGATTAAAAGTTTGGTAACTACACAGCCAGTATCAAAAAAAAGATAAAAAATTAAAAAAAAAGTAGT
>JAOZQN010000501.1 GCA_029932195.1 Bacteroidales bacterium
AAACTGGGGGAACTTTTATTATAAAAACATAAAATTATTAACACCTTACCCTTTGTGTATATATATATTCTTGTTGTATTTGTAGGTAGGATAAACTTGCATCTATCGGCATAGAACTCTCTTACCTTAATGAAAATGTCGTCATTATTTTCAGAATAATTAAGTATTACATTGTTGAGAGTTAAAATACCAGAACGAATAAACTCTATTGCCCAAACACCTGCATAAGTTGTAATAATCTCTAAATTATTAATTATTAAGTTTGCATTAATATTTTTAGAGAATTGGTAATTACAAGTTAAAATAAATCCATTGCCTTCAATATAGCAATTCTCAGCTATTGCAGGGCTTTCAGTTTCTGTTACATGAGATATTTGCTTAAATTTTCGCTTGCCAGAAGCATAAGCAAGTGCGTATGTTGGATAATCAGCATTAACTCCTACGGTAGCATCGAAGAATAACAGTTTTGGGTCTGTAATCTCCTGTATCTCGTCTCCTAGTAAAGGGTTATATTCTTGCATTATGACCAGATTAAATTATTAAATCCTATATAAATTAAATCTACCCTATCTGTCCAGTTTGTCTCAAAGTCGCTACCACCTCTTGTATAAGTGTATGTATTAGATGTTGTTTCTCTCATAATATACCATTTTCCCTCACTATTTATTCTACCATAATATTTAATTGCAGTGGCTTTATCTGTGTTAGCTATTCTATAGCCAACAGTATTATCTATTTGTTCTGGAAATACGAAGCTACCATCATTATTTATAAGAGTAGAAATTTTATAATCTACAGTATCAATAGTTACTTTGTCGTTTGGAAAATCAAAAATAATTTCGTGTAAATTATCAGGATTTGAAAATAAAAAATTTTCAAAATCCTTAAATTCAGAGTTATTGTCGTATTTATATGCTCTAATCATTATATGAAGTTTACAAAACCTATTAATTTGTTTCCTATTGTTTTATTAAATTCGGTAAAAGACCCGTTTACTCTTTTTATTCTTGGCGGATTTGCTCCCGAATTACCCTCAATTGCAATAAATCCATTACTTGTAATTGTTTCTACTATTCCAAGATGTCCGTATATTTTGTTTTTCTGGCTTTGCCAAACGGCAATACTGCCTTTTTTTGGTCTGTTTGAAGTCGTGAACCAATCGTATTTTTTTTCGTATTTTTTAAAATTGATAAATGTTCGTTGAGAGCCTCCGCTCATAATTCTATTTAAAATTTGTCTTTTTTCATTTTCAAATGCCTCCAAAAATACAAGTTTGACAAAATAAGCACACCAGGGAAGACCTTTCCTTACAACCTCTCCATTAACTATTTTTTCGCCTATCCAACCAACAGTTTTCATTTTTTGTTCAAACTTTTTATCGTGATAACCTTTATCTTGATAAATTTCTGTTTGTCCTATATATTTATATGCAACTTGAACTATTTTGTCTGTAATTTTTGACTTGCTTTTATTTTTTTTCAGAAATAAAAGTGAAATTGAAACAAAAGATGCAGCACCAATTATTATCGCAGGTTTTTTATTTTCTTTTATAAAATCTAACATTTATAAGTAGATATTGAATTGTGATAGATGGTCTTTTATTAATTTTAATTCAGGCTTATTATTTACAAGATCGGAAATTAAATGATCTATTAAAGTTCCTTCTTTTTTATCCTGAAAATCAGCAATAATGTCTCTAATTCCATAAATATCAACGAGTTTGTAAAAATCATTTTTACTTTTCATTTCTCTTATAACTTCCAAAACTGTATCTTCGTCTGTTCCGAATCCATGAAAGGCTTCTTGAAGTCTTTTTGCAAATATCTTAAATTGTGCTAATGAATGGCTTAATGGCTCTTTCTTATCTACCTCGTCTTCGTATCCTGTTTTGTCGCTTTTACCACCTTTTGGCTTGCTTAATTTTTGAATAACTACAAATAATCCTATTGCCAATGCACCACCACCAATAACAGTTCCTCCAACTTTTGCTATCGTTTTCCATGTATCAAAATAGCCCGTAACAATAGCTCTACCAGTTCCACCAGCCTCCTTAATTAATTGCACTGTTTCCTGTGGGTTTTTAGCAGCAATATCTGCAACCTGTGTGGCTACCATAGGATTACCAAGTCCTTTATGTGTAAGTCTGAGAGTATGTTTCATTTTTTACTATTTTAAATGATTTCTCACCAATGGATTATTTAAAGATTTAGCTACCTTGTTCCAAAAGTTCTTATTATTTTCAGATAATTCGCAAAATTCTAACAACTTATCTTCTGGCAGATTCATCATTCCTTTTAACAGTTTTGTATATCTGTTTGCTACATTAGCATCGCTAACTTTTACTTTTATATTTAATTCTCCTTTTATCATTTTCTTTATTTTGTTTCAGATTCTGTGTAAATTAATTCATATATTTCATTAAGATTTTCAGTATTTCGGGTGATGTAATTATAAATATTAACAATTTTATTCAAAATGCCGACAACTTCTTTATCTTCATTCTTATCTATAATTATATTTATATTTTCAAAAATTTGAGTTGCAATAACTCTTGCTTGTTTTTTTTCTTTGCTCTCATCAGAGTTGCTCTCATCAGAGGTTGCGGTAAATTCTACTTCAGCATTATTTTTTTCGGGTAAATTGCCTTGCGGTTGTGGAGAACCTAAACTTCCTAAAAATCCACTAATATCAACGCCTGATTGCTCTGCTTTTTCCATCGCAATTCGTCCTCCAATTTCAAGGATTTGTTCAAACCTATCATTTTGCCTATTAATGTTCTGAATTTCAATGCTATGTTGTCTTTTTAACTCTTTTATATCCCAAACATGCTCTCTGTTTTTCTCAACAAGTTCTTTATTTGTTATTTCGTATTTTTTAGCTTCTTTTTTTTTGTCGGATAATTCGGATTTTAAACCGCTCAAATTCTCTTTTAATGTTTCATTCTCTTTGTTTAAAATAGCAATATCTGTTCTGGTCTGAACTCTCTCTTCCATAGCTTCCATAGCACCGAGACCTACAACCTTTTCGTTTGTTTGTTGCTTTTTTAAGAATATTTTTTCCTCCATTTCAGGAGTTTTTTTGAATTTTACTTTTGCCTTACGATAAATTTTTATAAGCAAATAATCAGGCTCATATTCTAATACTTTGTCTATAATTTCGTTAAAACGTTTTTTCCCTTTATTCTTATCGGTTAGAGGCTCAAATAAACTATCTTTTATTGCAAAACTATCGCCGAAGTAAACAGTGAAATAAGTGTCTTTATTTTCGTGCAAATAGTCGCTAATTCTTTTTATCTTTAAATTCATTTTTATTTCGTTTTTTAGTTATTTTGCTATTATACAGTTCTATACGGTATAATTTTGATAAATTTTAACATAAAAGGTATAAATGTTTGTCCATAATTCTCTGTTTTTATTTTTATGTAACTAGAAAAAACTTCAAATTCTGCCAATTTCAGTTCTTCAAATTCTGTTTTTGAAAAAACAATAAAATTATTGGCACTGCTCATTATTATTTTAGCTGTTTCAGGAACATTTATTGTTTCTGAAATAAAAATAAAAATATTAGAATTACCAATATTTTGTCTAAAATCAGGTGAGTTTACTATTATCTTTTTAACTGAAATATTATACTCACTTGTTACACAAAATTTGTCAAGAATTTGGTCTAATTTTTCCTTAAGTATTAGTTCATTAATCATGTTCTATGTATAATATTACGTTTGGTTTCCAATTAGTAAAAGGTAATGATAAATCTTTTTTCTTTTCATAAAACATTTCAGTTTCCTTAAAAATGATAGTGCTTTTTACATTTCGTATATTTTTTTTATTAATAGGAACGAATATTTTTCGTAAAGAAAAATTATAATCTATCCTATAATCAGGAACACCTCTTGTATAAAGCGATATTACTTCTACAAAATTATTGCTGATTAATTGAAAATCCAATATTGTATTGTTTTGATTAAATAATAAGATAGAAACTTCTACCGCATTGAATAAATACTTTATGACATTACTATACAAATCTTCAGATGTAAAATCAACAGGATTTGAGATATACAATCCTATATTTTTGATATTATCAATATATGAGGGTAGTTTAAATTCGGTTTTACTCCCCCGATTAACACCCAATACATCTTTAAATTCAAAATATTTTATTTTTGTCGTTTTTCGCATACAAGATATAAGTTAAAGCTATAAGGGTCTGTTGATTCTCCTCCGTCTTGGTATTCAATTTTAATATCCGAGTTATTTATCTCTTTATCAACAAGCCACATACTTTCAGTCACAGATAAACTATTTGTTTTTTCAATTATTGAGGCGTGAAATTTTTCGTGAGATATAAGGTTTTCTCCGCCAACTGAAATAATCATTGTGGAAAGAAAATTAGCTTGAGTTCCGCCTTTAAGTAGTCCAAAAATTCCTATAATTCTTGAATGCTCTACGGCAGTGCTATCATTAACTTTTTGTAACTACACAGGACAATGATTTGACCTAGCAATTAAGTTAAGAATTTC
>JAOZQN010000502.1 GCA_029932195.1 Bacteroidales bacterium
CAGACCTCTAAAATCAGTGCTAAAAAAATGGACATCACTGTAACTGCCTTATTTTTAAAGATATACGCTCTTTGTTTTTGTAAAATACATGAAATTTGACTTTTTCTAAATTTTAATCTTCATTTTTTTTGAAAATTGTATGTTTATGCTTTATATATGGATTATTTCTATTTTGTTGTAAAAAAATTTTATTTAAGCGATTCTAAAGGAGTTAAAATGTAATGTCCAGTTTTACTTTAAAATTGTTAATTATTTGATAACCAGGCATTTTGCTTTAATCTTGATTACTTATTTTAGAGGTCTGTAATTAAGCAGAAAATAGATGAAATTTACAAAAAAAAATCAGATATAAACCCTTATGGTGCAACAAATAAGGCTGAATTTTTTGCCGTAATAAGCGAATACTTTTTTGAACGTCCGAAATTACTGAAAAGAAAACACCCCGAACTATACGAATTATTAGAAGAAATTTTCAACCAAGATATGACAAGTAAAATTTCGCAAAGCAAAACTGTTAAAATAGGTAGAAATGATGCCTGCCCTTGCGGAAGTGGTCAGAAATTTAAAAACTGTTGTGGTTGAGTTGTCGAGTTATCAAGTTATCAAGTTATCAAGTTTTTGAGTTATCAAGTTATCAAGTTGTAAGTTTTTGAGTTATCAAGTTATCAAGTTGATAACCCATAAACACGATAACTAATAACTTGATAACACGATAACTAATTAAACACGATAACTAATAACTTGATAACACGATAACTAATTAAACTTGATAACACGATAACTAATTAAACTTGATAACTAATAACTTGATAACTAAATAAACTCAATAACTCAATAAACTCAAAAACTTATTCTTATGAAGAAAAAAATCACATTACTTGGCACAGGCTTAGTAGGTAGTGCAATAGCCAAGGATTTAAGCACTAATTTTGATGTTCTTGCATGCGACATGAATGAAAAAGCACTTGAAGAGCTTAAAAAATATGGAGTTTCTACTCGTAAAATAGATTTCTCGAAAGAAGAAAATGTAAAAGAAGTAATTGCCAATGCAGACATTGTTGTTGGGGCAGTTCCTGGATTTATGGGTTTTAAGACATTAAAAACCATTATAGAAGCAGGTAAAAATGTTGTTGATATTTCTTTCTTTCCAGAAGACCCTTTTGAATTAGATGCTCTTGCCAAAAAGCACAATGTTACTGCAATTACAGATTGTGGCGTAGCTCCTGGATTTTGTAACACAATTCTTGGTTATCAAAACAAGAAAATGAAAGTTACTGATTATGTGTGCCTTGTTGGAGGTTTACCAGTAGAACGAAGATGGCCATTTGAATATAAAGCTGTTTTTTCGCCCATTGATGTTATTGAAGAATATATCCGTCCGGCAAGATATGTGCAGGCAGGCGAACTTGTTGTTAGAGAGGCACTTTCGGATACAGAAATAATTAATTTTGATAAAATAGGCTCGCTTGAGTCCTGGAACTCAGATGGTTTGCGTTCTCTTGCTAAAACAATGGAAGGTATTCCAAATATGATAGAAAAAACTCTACGCTATCCTGGAACGGTTGAATATTTGAGAGTTTTAAGAGATTCTGGTTTCTTTTCTTACGAAGAGATTGAAGTAAACGGCACAAAAATCCGTCCTATTGATATGACTTCAAAACTACTTTTTCCTAAATGGAAAATGAAAGAAGGCGATAGAGATTTTACCATAATGAGAGTAACTATTTCTGGCGAAGAAAATGGTGTTAAAAAAACATATAATTACAACCTACTCGACCGATACTGCGAAGATACCAAAATAATTTCTATGGCACGAACAACAGGATACACCTGCACTGCGGCAGTAAATTTAATAAGCGAAACAGGTTTTTTTAGAGTCGGAATTTGTCCTCCAGAATATCTTGGCGAAAATGAAGCGGACTTTAAATTTATGATAAATTATTTAGAAGAAAGGGGAGTAATTTATAATGTAACGGAGGAATAAGAATTGGCATGATACAGTTTTATTATTTCGTAAAGACGTGATTTTATCACGTCTCTACGAAAATATTATATGGAATGTAAATTTTGCACCCCATATGCTCTACAATTATGTGATATGTTTTTCATATCGAACATGCTGACAGGAAGCCCGCTCCAGGCAGCTGTTAATACATTAATTAGTGTCTGGACGGAAATAGATAACAATTTATATATCAAATAAATACAAGGCTAAATCAATTTGAATGTTTAAAAACAAAAAAAGATAAAACACTGATAATCACGGTGTAAAAAAAACAGACAATGCTATAAGTTTGTAAAATACAAAACATTCAAACCAATTTAACAAGATAACACACTGTATGATTGCTTATTACCTATTTCCGTCCAGAGACTAATTACAATGTTTTTAGTTTTCTATTAATTATTTCATTCAATTTTTCTTCACTTATAGGTTTTGAAATAAAATCATCACAACCTGCTGATGTTGCTTTGTTTTTATCTTCATTAATAGTATATGCGGTTTGTGCAACTATCGGCAAATTGGGTCGGAATTTTTTTATTCGTTTTGTTGCTTCAAAACCGTTCATTATTGGCATTTTTAAATCCATTAAAATTAAGTCTATGTTTGAATCTTTTTTGCATATATCAACAGCTTCTTTACCATTTCTTGCATAAAGAATATCGCAATTTAATTCTATCCCATCCACCAATAATGCTTCTAAATACAAATAATTCATTTCCTCATCTTGGCTCTACAGGATTTAGAGTGAGAGAAGTATTGAAAAAATGAATTTATTTCAATTGTATATGTCAGTATTATAGATTGTTATGCTCATAAATTTCATTAATTTTCTTTGTTTTTTTGCTAATCATTAAAAGCCTGTCAGTGAGTAAAATACAGATTTCTCTCACTCTAAATCCTGTAGTGCCCTCATCTTCAACAATTAAAACTCTATATATACCTTTTTTTTGTTGTATTTCATCTTTAGTATTTGTTGTAACATTTGAATTTGCAAGTTTGTAAGGGATTGTAACAAAAAAAGTAGTTCCTTTCCCTTTTTCTGATTTTAAAGTAATTTTTCCTCCAAGCAATTCAGCATTTTCTTTAGCTATTGATAAACCTAATCCTAACCCTCCAACATTTCTTGATAAACCTTTTTCTTCTTGAGAAAAGCGTTTGAAAATTATTTTCTGACTTTCAGTTTTTATTCCTATTCCTGTATCTTTTACATAAAATTCTAACTCACCAATTTCATTATTTTTTTTCAATTTATAACCAATTTCAATAAAACCTTCGATTGTAAATTTAAAAGCATTTTCAAGTAAATTGGTTAAAATTTTATTCAATTTTATTTCATCAATCAATATTGTGCTTTCCTTATTTGAAAGTTCTTTTTTAAAGCATAATTGTATTTTAGGATCTTTGGCTTTAATATCAAAAACCGAAAACATTTCAAAAAACAAATTATTAAGACATATTTTATTTTCAATTACGCTAACTTGTTTTGTTTCAAGTTTCGATATTTCCAATATGTCATCTATTATTCGTAATAGCTGTTTTCCGCTACGTTGAATTATACTAATGAAATTCATTCGTTTTTCATGTTGCAAATTAGGCTTGTTAAGTATTGATGAAAATCCAAGAATTCCATTTAAAGGCGTGCGGATTTCATGCGACATGTTGCGAATAAATTCTGATTTTAATTGGTCGCTTTCTTCTGCTTTTTCTTTGGCTTGTTTCAATTCTGTTTCAATCTTTTTTCGTTCAGTTATATTTTGAACAGTTCCTTGCATCCCTATAATATTGCCGTTTGTATCTTTTTTTTGCGTTCCATGTGTTAAGGTACGAATTATTATATCGTCAGAGTGCAACATATCAAGCTCTAATTCATATGGAGTACCTTTTTTTAGGCATTTTTCAACTGCCGTATTTAATTTACTGAAACTTTCTTTAGTGTAAACAGAGTGGATTTCTGCAAAAGAAGGAGCTGATAGTTTTGTGTCTATACCTAAAATATTGAATAATGTATTAGTCCATGAAACTGTATCAGTTTCTGTTATCCAATCCCAACTTCCTATTTGTGATAACTCCTGTGCATCGTTAAGTTTTTTTCGTTTTTTTCAGCTTTTTCTTTGGCAATTATCAACTTATAGTTGCTTTCTTTCAATGCATTAGATGCGATCACTAAATCTTTATTTATTACTCTAATTTCTTCTTCAGATGTTTTTAATTCATAATTCACAGTAAACAATTCTTCATTCTTAAGCTTTAACACTTTTTCGTTTTGCAGCAAAATATCAAGCTTTTCTTTTTCCATAGTTGGCAACAACACCAATCTTGCTTCAATAAAAAGGACTATTACAATAAAAGTTAAAAGAATAATCATAATGAGCTTTATTCTGGACATTTTCAATCTGTCTTCATAATTATATTGAAAAACAATTTGGTCCATCAAAAGTAAAAATTCTTTTTCGTTTTCTAATATAACTGAAGTTTCTGACTTTCTAAATCGGTGATAATAAAATTGTTAGAAATA
>JAOZQN010000503.1 GCA_029932195.1 Bacteroidales bacterium
TTATTGCAGGATAAAATATTACTGAAGACGTTGCATGCAACGTCTCTACTGAGTTTTAAAATATTATTCCATCACAATATTTGACTGTAAACCTATTTTTAATTACTATAATATTAGATTATTTGTTTGCTTTCCAAATGTCTAATAAGCTAATATATTCGCTACTTAAATCATCTACTTCTACTGTTAAATCTAATGTTTTAAATTTTTTGCTCCAAGTAACTAATTGAATAAATTCAGGAGCTTTTTCACCGTTTGAGTCAAAAAAAGTTTCGTCGCTTGGAAGGTGAAACATAAAAGGAGATTTTTTACTGTATTTGTATAAATTGATATCCTCAATATTATCAAATTCAATAATTATTTCTCCACAAAGTTTATTGTCTTCTTCAAATAATCTTTTGCTTTTCATTTTTGCATTAGGAAAATCGTCCTCTACCATAGATCCTTCCATGTAATCTGAAACTAACTCTGCATAATCTTGCTCTGCTTCTTCTTGCACTGTAATTTCGTCATCTAAACGAGAACTAATAATGTTTTTATAAGTTATTGTTAGTTGTCCAGAAGTTTTTCCTGTCATTTCAAACTTATATTCCTTGTATTGTGCAGTTAAACAACTTGATAACACAAATGTTAATAAAATTACAAAACTGACTAAATGGTATTTTTTCATGGTTTTAATTTGTTTTTAGATTTATAATATTAAGTAAACTATAATGCAAAGGTATTTTTTTTTTTTTCATTACAATACTAAAACTTATTTTTTTCAAAAAAATTGTTTAGTTGATTTTTCTAAACCTATTTTTAAGAACTTGAGATATTTTTTGATTTCGCATCCATTTTCCGAAAAATAGATACGGTATAACTTTTATCATTTCCCTAAGATTTGAAACAAGCCAACGGTCTATGTAAACAGCTGTTTTTATATCTTTAGCTTTTATATCTATATCAAAAAGATGTTTTATAAAAAAGGGATTGTTAATAAAAGCAAATTCTATGGAAGCCCAAAATTTTGCATTTACCTCCATAAAAACGTAATCTTTTCTCACATGACAATATTTATATTCAGCAAGTCCCCAGCCAGAGTAATTAATTTTTTTAGCAATTCTTGCAGTGTATTCTTCTAATTTTCCATCGTCTAACCGTTTCAAAACTACTGCCGAACCACCATGATACGGCACACTAATAACTTCTTTTTGAGCAAAACTTGCAAGAATTTTGCCTTTTTCTGCTAAAAAACCAACAGAGTATGTTCCCTGACTTTCAATAAATTCTTGAAAAAAAACAGTCTTAGATCTTATTTTTTTCAATTCTTCTTTATTATTGATAATTCCTCGTTCTCTGTAAACCTCTTCTCTTAGCGATTTAAAAAAAACGGGAAAAAAATCTAGCTCTTTTCTATTTGTAAAAGTTCGTGGAATAGGAATACCAATTTCATCTACAATTTTCAACATTTTTATTTTATCGTAGGTAATAAAATTTTCTTCTACAAAATTGGAATCTCCAATTTTAAGCTTTCCTTTATCCATAAAATAAATCAGAGTGCTTGCAGCACCACAAGGAATGGTAATATCAAAATCCATATTTTTATCATATTTTGATGTTTTATCAAAATACAACTCATAATCTGGTTTGTATTTACGCAGATACCTCACAAAAGTTTGTGTCTGGTCTTTATTGGACTGTAAAAATAGGACTTTTTTCACAAGTATTATTATTTTTTAATTTAAAGATTATTATTTTTGCAAAATCAATATAGAATGAGCTTTTAATGCTTAGTATTTAGTTTTTAATTAGTTATTGTCTAATAATTAAAAAAAAAGAACTTCATACTTTTAAAACATTAAATGAAATAATACAACTCTCAATTTGTTTTTTTTGCAAAATTAAAAAAATTGGCATTTTAATTGCTTTTATATTCAAAAATAATTTTTTATTTTCATTTTCAAAGATAAAACAAATATAAGACCAAGTTAAAAATAAGAAAATGAAAAAGAAAAATGTTTTTATACTATACTGAAAACCAATTATTTTACTCTGCGAAAAAAAATATTTTTTTTTTTCACAAAGAAATGTTTGATTTTTGTATATAAAATTTATAAATTTATAAAAATTTTCCAATCAAGGTTTTGGACTTCAAAACTTCCTAAATATAGACAACAATATGTTTGATGACAATTTATTTGACAAAGCTTTTAACCTTTTCTCACGAGTAGAGAAACAAGATTTTGAATACGTTTACAGAGGATATTTTACACATAATATTACTAAAAAAATATTGGTGCTTGCTGATAGCAATATCCAAAAATCGGTAGAACGTTCTACAATCCAAAAACGGATATATTATATAATGGTAGAGGGCTTGCAAAATATTACCCGCCACCAAGACGATTTAGAAAACAAAGCAGACAAGTATCCAGGTATTTTTGCTATCCAAAAGCGAAAGGAAAGATACTACGTTACCACAGGAAACTTGGTTTTGAATGCTAAAATTCCTGAACTGAAAAAGAAAATTTCTAAAATAAATAGCCTAGAGAAGGACGAACTCAAAAAATTTCATAAAGAAGTTTTGAGAGCTGGTGTTATTTCCAACAAAGGAGGTGCAGGACTTGGACTTATAGAAATGTCGCGAAAATCGGGAAACAAGTTAGTAGCAAGTTTTGAACTTGTAAACGAAGAATACTCGTATTTTTACCTTCAAACACAAATTCCTACTACAAAAAAAGAAAAATTAGATTCCGATGTTCAGGACTTAAAACTACGGAAATCACTAATATCTATAAAGAAATTACACCTTAGTTTAATAATAGAAAATATAATATTATACTTCAATGGTTTTTTTAATCAAGGAAATTTATTAAGTTTGCTCGCTATTATAAAAGGACGAATGAATATGTCTATAACAACTATAAGATTGTCAAATGTTATGGTTGAAATGATACAAAATATAATAAAACACGGAGCTGAACGTTCTGAAGAAATCAGTGGGGCTCCTGGCGTATTTTTTCTTAGACAAAAAGACAATAGTGATTTTACTCTTACTTCTGGAAACTATGTGAACGAAAAAGATGCTGCAAATCTTAGAGAAAACCTTACTTTTATTAATGAAAAGTCAGACAACGAAATAAGCGAGTATTACGATAAAATCTTGTTAGATATAGAATTAGGAGATTCTAAAAAATCAGGTTTGGGGCTTTCTGATTTGAGAATAAAGAGTGGTAAAAAATTAGAATATAGCTTTCATGAAATGGGAAATGGAAATTATTTTTATATCCTACAGACAACAGTAGTAAACTTAAAAAAATAAAATAAGAAGCAATTCAACATTTAAAATTTAACATTACATAGATGGAACCTTTAATTATAAAAGAAACAGAAGATACTCCTGAAATAATCTTTAACCCAGAAGACGAAACATTTAAAATTTCAAAAATTTCTGTGCCAGAAGATGCTTACGAATTTTACGAACCAGTTATTAGTTGGCTGAAAAATTATTCAAACAATCCAAATGAAGAGACTATTATAGAATTTGACTTGGAATATGTTAATACAGCATCTTCAAAACAATTAATTCAAGTTATTTTGGCATTAGAAGAGGTTGCAAAAAATGCAGATGTTGTTGCAAGATGGTATTATGAAGAAATAGATGAAGATATGCAGTCGCTCGGAGAAAGATACGCAAAATTAGTAGATGTAAAATTTGAATTCATAGAAATATGAACAATGAACAATGAACAGTTATCAGTAAACAGTTATCAGGTCGTCACTGATAACTGATAACTGACAACTGTTCACTGTAAATTACCATTCTCTAAATTCAATTGGAATATTAATTATCGCTCCAAAATCCTCCCCATTTTCCTGCATAACCTCATCATCTTTCATGTAATACCATAATATTTTAATATTCTTTATTTTTGCCAACACCATAAAAATATCTGTAATTTTTCTGGCAGAAGCTGAGTTATAATAATCTAACTTAAAAATAAATACAGTTTCTTCGTTAGGATTTTTTGCATAATCTTCTAACCAGTCTATAACTGTGCCATAAAATTTAGTAGTATTCTCAGGCAAAGACCTACCTATTATCTCAAAAACTCCCTTTTTTGGATTAAAATTTATTTTAGGATAAATTTTACTTTTATGTTGTATTTCTAATTTTTCTAACATAACTTTAATAAATGAAGGTTGAGTCCACTCCGAAAAGCATCTTTTTGCCAAACTCGGCGTTGGATATAAATTTTAAAATACTCATTTACAACAAGTAAACTCCATTTGTAAAATTAGTATCCGCCTTGATTTTGGCAAAAATATACTTCTCGGAGTGGACTCAAAGTTGGAAAATTGATTTTAATATCTAAAAATATTATTGTAACTTCCTTTTTTTTAGAACTATATATGAAACAAGTAAACTTATGCTTTATATTTCCTATTATTAGTTAATTAAATAAAGCCCTTGTTTTCTGTAAGTAAGTAGATTGACAATTTTAAATTTACGATTTACGATTGGTTTACACCTGT
>JAOZQN010000052.1 GCA_029932195.1 Bacteroidales bacterium
AATTCTCAACTATTTCTTGCGGTGTTGTTTTTGCAAGAAATTCAATTGCTTGCTCCTTTTTTGATAATAAGTTTTTGAAAAAACTATCGTGAGATTTTATTTGTTTTTTTGCCATTTGTTAATCTTATTTTTTGATAATACAAAGATACAAAAAATAATTGTTTTATTCAAGGGCATTCCTAAAAACCCATAACTCTGCGTTATGTAAAATTATTAAAATACTAATTTACAGGAGTAAACTCAAACTTTAAGAATTTTGAAAGCCTTGATTTTTGAGTTTTTAGGAGTGCCCTCAACTACAATTTTTTCGGTAAAGATACCATTTTCTGTTTCAATTTTCACAAAATAAATCTCTATTTTTTGTTTATAAAAAACGACAAAAATACATGTTTTTTCAAAAATAAAACTACCGCTTTGGAACACTAACTACGCAACCAAAAACATTCCTATTATTGTAGCTGATAGTAAAGAAGCAAGGCTACCTGCAAGTAATGCTCTCATTCCTAGTTCGGAAAGCATTTTTCTTTTTGTAGGAGCAAGAGTTCCAATTCCTCCAATTTGAATACCTATTGAGGCGAAATTTGCAAATCCGCAAAGTGCGTAAGTTGCCATTATTATTGATTTTTCGGAAGTAAACTGTCCGAATGCTTGGTCGCCAACGCTTTTGAGATCGGCGAGGCTTACGTAGGCAATAAATTCGGTCATAATTAATTTTTCGCCAATTAGTCGTCCTACCAAAGTAGCATCTTGCCAAGGCACACCAATTATTCCTACGAGGGGAGCAAAAGTATATCCTATCAAAAATCTTAAATTTAGTCCAGTATATTGAGGGTCAAAGGCATGGATAACATCATTTAAACCTGTCCATCCACCTATTTTTGATAAAATAAAATTGAACATTGCAATAAATGCGATAAACGAAAGTAACATTGCTGCTACGTTTGCAGCAAGTTTTAGTCCTTCTGCAGTTCCATTTGATATTGCATCAAGCACATTGCTACCTATTTTTTCTTTTGTAATTTTAATATCCGTGCTAATTTTTTCTGTTTGAGGAACAATAATCTTAGAGATTACAATTACTCCGGGAGCCGCCATTATTGAGGCTGTTAGTAATTGTTGTGCGTAATGGAGTCTCATAACTGGGTCGCTACCTCCAAGAAATGCAATATATGCGGCAAGCACTCCACCTGCAAGTGTAGCCATTCCACCTGCCATAACGAGCATTATTTCGGAGCGGTTCATTTTATCTAAATAGGCTTTTATCATCAGTGGTGCTTCTGTTTGTCCGAGAAAAATATTTCCTGCTACCGATAGACTTTCTGCTCCCGATATTTTTAGTAATCGTGTCATTGCCCATGCGAGAACCCAAACTACTTTTTGGATAATTCCAAGATAAAACAACAGGCTTGTTAGTGCTGAGAAGAAAATAATTGTAGGCAGAACTTGAAATGCAAATATAAATCCGTAGGTATCAGTATTTAATAAATCTCCAAGAAGAAACACACTCCCTTCGGTTGTAAAATCTAAAATAACGACAAATATAGCTCCTACACTTCTAAAAAGCCACGAAACAGCTGGTATATAGGTTATTCCAAGTGCTAATAAAATTTGTATCGACAGTCCAATAATTACTGTTCGCCATGCTATTGATTTACGGTTGGCACTAAAAATAAATGCTATAAGTAAAATTACAAGCAAGCCTCCCATTCCTCGTAATATACTCATTATATTGAATGTGAATATAGATTTTGCTTTTAAGTCTGTAAGTTTTTTATCTGAAAATACATAAAGTTTGTCGTCTTTAAGTAAAACGAGTTTTTCGTTTGTGCATTCTTCTATTTCAAACTCTAAAATTTCTTTTTTTGTAGATAATTTCCCATTTTTACTTTTGGAGACAAGGTTTCCTTTGCTGTAATTTATTAGCGTAGGCTTGTTGTTTTCAATCATATAAACAACCGAATCTATTGGAACAGTGAAGTCTATGGTAAGCACAAGTTTTTTTCCGTTCATTCGCCAAAGACCTTTTTCAAAAGTGTTGTTGGCAATAGATTTGTGCGTAAAAGAAAAATCGCTGGAAAGTGCGAGCATATCTTCCTCTGATATTTTATTGGTCATATTGCCATTTACATCGGTTATGGCTGTGTATTTCCAAGTGTTTTTAAGTTTGTCGTAGGTTGTTTTCTTTTTTAAAATAGAAAAAATAACAATTACCGAAACAAGCGAAATTAAAGCAACAAGTGCAATTATTTTTTTTAAGGAGAATTTAGATTTCATTATATTTATAAAGTTTTGAAGTTTTGAAGCCTCTTTTATGGTTTTATATAGTTCAAAATTACTCAAATTATATAAAAACAAAGTAATAAAATATTTTATAATAATAATAATTTATTCTTATTATTTTTTTTAACCAATATTATTCACAAGTTTGGAATGACATTATTTCACTTGTTCCACAAGCTCATCTAAGCTATCTACTTGTAAAATATTGTATCTTTTACAAACAATATCCACATTTCCTTTTCGCCAAAATCCTTTGGGACAGCAGACTATCATTTTTTTGCTTTTGGCAAATAGTCCTAATTCAAGCAAAGAAATTGGCGATTTGGTATTTGGAGCAAAATACATTAGAATTAAATCAGCTTTTTCTAATGCCTCTAATTCCCAATTTACTTGCTCGTTAAATTCGGGGTTATCAATGGTTTGCTCCCAACTTGCATTCCAACTATCTCTTCTTGGATTAAGAATGGTTATATCGCTACTATTTAGTTGGTCTTCAATGTATTTCTGCCAATTTTCTGCTTTGTCTTGCTCTATGCTTCCTGCCAGAAAAACAGATTTTCCTATATTTTGAATATTATGGGGAGGTTTTATTGTTTTCATAAAAAAAGTATTTTACGTGTTTCGCAAAAATAATTAAATTATTTGATAAATCTTTTTTATTTTTAATTATTTTTGTGCAAAAAAAAATAAAATGCCGTGAGGTCTTGCAAACGCTTTCGGGTTTGTCCGAAAACTTAATTCATTTGAGTTTATATAAATAAAAATAATACATAATTAATTTTGTAATATGCTTATCATACGAAAGTTAATTAGTGTTTGTCCATAAAATCGGCTTTTTTTACGAATTAGACTTACAATATTTTTGCAACTCGTTTATTCGTAGCCCACGATTATCATCGTGGGTTATCAATAGGTCGTCCTTACGGACTTTGTAGACGCACACTAATTAAAAACTAAAAACTAATCACTTATGAGCAATACTTTTGGAACAAAATTCAGATTAACAACTTTTGGCGAGTCGCATGGCAAAGCTATTGGAGGAATAATAGATGGTTGTCCATCAAATTTTGAATTAGATTTTGAACAAATACAAGCAGAACTAGACCGACGTAGTCCTGGGAACTCTAAACTCACAAGCAACAGAAAAGAACCAGATAAGGTTGAGTTTTTATCAGGTATTTTTGAAGGAAAAACACTTGGCACGCCAATAGGTTTTTTAGTTTGGAACAAAGACCAAAAATCTAAAGACTATGGAAATTTAAAAGATATATACAGACCTTCGCACGCTGATTATACTTATCTGAAAAAATATGGTATTAGAGATTACAGAGGAGGAGGCAGAGCTTCTGCAAGAGAAACAGTTAGTAGAGTTGTTGGTGGTGCAATTGCCAAACAAATTTTAAAAGCTCAAAATATAGAAATTTTTGCTTATGTTTCGCAAGTTGGAGACATAAAATTAGAGCAAAATTACACTAATAAATTTATTTCAGATAATATTTTAAATTGCCCCGATAAAGAAATTACCGAAAAAATGATTTCTAAAATTAAACAAGTAAGACAGGAGAGAGACTCTATTGGAGGAACAATAAATTGTGTGATAAAAAATGTTCCTATAGGGCTTGGCGAACCTGTTTTTAATAAATTTCATGCAGAACTTTCTAAGGCTATTCTTGGGATAAATGCTTGTAAGGGTTTTGAAATTGGTTCGGGTTTTGAAGCAGCAAATATGCTTAGCTCAGAGCATAACGATATTTTTTATATTAAAAATGATAAAGTCCGAACCAAAACAAATAATTCTGGTGGAGTGCAAGGAGGAATAACTAACGGTGAAGACGTTTTTTTTAAAGCAGCCTTTAAACCTATTCCTACTATTATGCAAGAGCAAGAAACACTTACAACAAGCAACGAACCAATAATTTATAAAGCCAAGGGTAGACACGACCCCTGTGTTTTGCCACGTGCCTTACCAATTGTGGAAGCAATGGCTGCAATGGTGTGTTTGGATTTTTTAATTGTAGATGGTAAATCATTAATAGACAGCAAGTAGCCTGCAATACTTTATGTATAAATATTATTCTAAAACCTTTTGATATAGGACGAAATAGAAAATTTATTATCATACAAAAGCTAATTGAAAATTAAAAACTTAAATTTAAGCACTTTCTTGAAAAAATACTAATTTTGCAAATTATATAACTATACTAAAATAAAAAGAATGAATAGATATAATTTCAAAAATGATTATAGCGAAGGCTGCCACCCCCGCATTTTGCAAGAACTTTCTAAAACAAATTTAGAACAACAAAATGGCTATGGAGACGATGATTATTCGTTGCAAGCCAAAAAATTGATAAAAGAAAAAATCAAAGATCATAATGTTGATATTCATTTTGTTACAGGAGGAACTCAAGCAAATTTAATAATAATATCCTCAATATTAAGACCTCACGAATCGGTTATTTCTGCAGACAGCGGGCATATTAATGTCCACGAGGCTGGCTCAATAGAAGCCACTGGACATAAAATTAACGCAGTCATTAGCTCCGATGGAAAAATTACCATAAAAGATATACAGGTCGTATTAGATGAGCATGTAATAATTCCTCACATGGTAAAACCTAAGTTGGTGTATATATCCAACTCTACCGAATTAGGAACGATTTACAAAAAACAGGAACTAAAAGAGTTATACACATTTTGCAAAGAAAAAAGGTTGTATTTATTTCTTGATGGAGCGAGAATTGGCTCTGCTTTATCCTCCTCAGCTAATGATCTAACATTGGCAGAAGTGGCAAATTTCACAGATATTTTTTATATTGGAGGAACAAAAAATGGGGCTTTAATTGGTGAGGCAATTGTTATTAGCAATGAGACTATTAAAGAAAATTTTGCTTTCCATCTAAAACAAAAAGGTGCATTAGTTTCTAAAGGTAGATTGCTTGGTATTCAATTTCTTATATTATTTGAAGGTAATTTATTCTTTAAGTTGGCAGAACACGCAAATTTAATGGCAAAAAAAATTGCCGAATCTATAAAACAAAAAGGACATTCTTTTTTGATAGAGCCAGTATCAAATCAAATATTTCCTATTTTGCCTAATAATTTGATAGCGAAATTAAACAAAAAATATGATTTTTATATTTGGAAAAAAATTGATGAAGAAAAATCAGCAGTAAGAATAATAACATCTTGGGCAACACAAGAGAATATTGTTGATGAATTTATTACAGAGATATAAACTGTATTTTTTTTTTACTCTACATGATGATTTTTAAAATGAGATAAAAATATATTATTTTTCAAAAAAACAATTTGCAAGAAGTTTGTAGAGACGTTGCATGCAACGTCTTTACTAAATTGTTTTTATCTAATTTTATATTTTTTTATCAAATAAAAAAAACATCATGTAGAGTAATTTTTTTTATAAATATTTGGTGGTGATGAGAAAAGTATGTCAGTATAATTATTAGCATCTTAATCCTGAAAACGTTGTTTTTTTGCTATAATATTATTCAAAACTTCATAATTTCAAAATTTCAAAACTTTTCTTGCTTAGGAGGCACAGGGTCATGTCCGTGTGTCCCCCAAGGGTGGCATTTAGATAATCTACTGAGAGCCAACCAGCCACCTTTAAAAAAACCATGCGTTTTTATTGCTTCAATCGCATAACTAGAACAAGTAGGGTGATGCCTACACGACTGTGGAAATAGTGGCGAAATAGTTAATTGATAGAACCTTATTGGAATTATCAAAATAAAAGATAGTATGCGATGAAAAATATTCATAAAGGGATTTTATTATTTTTTTGACGTTACTAAGTTCCTATCGGAACGTTAGTAAGTTGTTCGAGAAAAAGAACTTACTAACAGTAACATTTTATTTAAACTAATTATTTATTCTCCTTCTCCCATCAAGAAAATATAAAGCTGAATAACTTGCTGTCCTTCTTCGTTTAAAGAACGAAACCATGTCATTAATTCCTGTTGGTTGCTTTGCATTTGGTTAAATTTATTGATAATTTTACTATTTGTAACCAAAATGTTTACAAACTCTGATGATAATTTTTTATCTAATTCCGTCTGATTATTCTCTCTCAGGCTAACAATCATTTGATTAATTATTGCAAGATTTCTATATTTATCATTCTCAATTAAAGGCTGTTGGCTTTCTGGAAGGCTTGCATAATAAATAAATTTATCTTTTTCCATTTCAGCAAGTTCGGTAATTATTGTATTTGCCTTGTCTATTTCATTTATCTGATAAAAATTATCTGCCAAAAATAAATCGTAATAGCTGAGTTCAATACTTGGATTCTCCATTAGTTCGGAATATTTGGCAAGCACAATTTTGGCAGAATCCATTTTGTTTTCGGCAATTAAAGCCTCTGCAAGCCGAGAAAAATTACTTTTCATATTTAAAGTCATTCTCATATTTGTCTCATCAAGATATACTTTTGGATTGTTTATTCCTCCCCATTCAAATTTATTTACAATATTATCATACAATACATTAGTATTAATTCTACCTTTGTCCATATAGCTACTTTCGTGTTTTATTGGCACAAGTCGGTAAGCCATTCCATCTAACTGAAAATAACTTTGTAGGTTCATATAATACTGGTCTCCAACAGTTATGGCAAAATAAATGGGGCGTTCCCAGTTGTTTGTTGCAAGCAAGTCAATTATCATTATTTCACTTTTGGTGATATAATCTTTTTTCATATCCCATTCAATTTTTGGCAAAATTAGATGAGCATCTTTCTGTGCAACAGTGCCATTTGATAAAACTTTTGCCTTATCCACAGGAATAGAAATTTTTGTGGTAGGCATATAATTCATTTTTTCGTCTCCCATCATAACTTTTGCCTGTGGTGAGTCGTCTGTTATAAAAGCAAAAAATACATTTATATCTAAATAATCTTCCGAAATATCTTTTACCAATTTTAACGATTGAACTTGTAGTTCTCCTACTTTCTGTTTGTCTAATTCAAATTTTGCAATCAGTTTTTCGTCTGCAACAGTATTTATAAGGCTATAAAAATCAATAATTCCAAAATTTTGATAACCTTTGGTCAGTTTTTCAAAATCATTTTTTTGCAATTCAGGAAAAGTTGAATTTTCTAAAACAACAAAAAGCTCCTCAAATAATTGTTTGTATATGGGTTCGTATTTTTCCTTATTTGTTTCATATTTTTCAATAAAAAATTGATTAGGATTTGGATTACTATAAATTACATCTCTTGTTCCTTGTTCGTATTTATCTTTGGTTAAAGAGAGTGGTAACGGCTCAGATGTGTATGCTTTTTTCTGCATTTGTTCAACATACCAGTCTGTATTTAAGTAACTTAAATTTACAACTCTAATATCTGTTCTAACTCCCTCCACCTCTTGTGCATACCAAAGTGGGAAAGTATCGTTATCGCCGTTAGTGAAAATAATTGCATTTGGTTCGCAAGAATTTAGGTAATTTTTGGCAATTGCAATTGCGGTGTATCTGTTGGCACGAGTGTGGTCGTTGTAGTTTTGAGTAGCCATGAGTGTTGGCACGGCAAGCAAAGTAATTACCGAAACGGCAATTGCTATAATTTGTGGTTTCGCATATTTTTTGAGCCAGCTATAAAGTCCCAAAACACCAAGCCCTATATAAATAGTGAACACATAAAACGAGCCTGCGTAGGCATAATCCCGTTCACGAGGCTGGAAAGGAGGCTGATTTAGGTAGATGATAATCGCAAGCCCTGTCATTAGAAAAAAAGTTAGGACTGCCCACGAATATTGAACAGATGCTTTATTCTGCCGAAACATAAACACAAGTCCCCCTATACCAAGAAGTAAAGGCAAGAAAAAATAAGTATTTCTACCCTTATTTTCTTTCATAAATTTTGGCATCTTCTGCTCATGCAAACGGGCATTGTCCAAAGGTGCTATTCCCGAAATCCAATTTCCGTAAAGCTCGCTACCATATCCTTGAATATCGTTTTGCTTTCCTGCAAAGTTCCACATAAAATATCTAAAATACATAAAATCAATCTGATAGTTGAAAAAATATCTTAGATTTTGAGCCATAGAAGGTTTTTTACTTAAGTTTTTTAGTTTTGCCCAAGTTTTGTATCCGTTGGGGTGTCGTTGCTGGTCGCTATACATTCGTGGGAAAAAGGTGGTATATTCTGGGTCAAATTTTACAATTGTTTTATGGTCAATAATTTCGTATTTGCCGTTTTTTTGAGAATATACTGGTTTCCCTTTTTTATAATCTTTTACCTCTGCGTTAAAATATTCGCCATAAATTAGCGGACGGTCGCCGTATTGCTCTCTATTTAAGTAACTTTGCAGAGAAAAAACATTATTCGGCTTATTTTGATTCATTGGCGTATCTGCTTTTGAACGGATAAGTATCAGTGTAAAAGATGAATAACCTATTATAATTACAGTTATACTTAAAATGATTGTATTAAAAATTGGTTTCGCTTTCTTATGAGTTATAAATAAGCCAAAAGCCAAAATAGAAATCAGAAATAATGCGTAAATAATTGTGCCACTGTTATATGGCATTCCAACAGTATTGGTGAAAAAGAGTTCAAATTTTGAGGCAAATAAAATTATTCCAGGAATAATTCCATACATCATTCCGAGCAATAAACCTGCGGAAATTCCAAGTGCTGAGATAGTTCCAATAGGAGTAGTTTTATATTTTTTGAAATAATAAATTAAACCAATAGCAGGAATAACAAGCAAGTTAAGCAAGTGAACACCAATTGATAAGCCCATTAAATAAGCAATAAGAATTAACCAACGGTCTGCGTATTTTTCGTGTGCTACATTTTCCCATTTCAGGACTGCCCAAAAAACCATCGCTGTAAATAGCGACGACATTGCATAAACTTCGCCCTCGACTGCCGAGAACCAAAAAGTGTCGGAAAAAGTGTAAGCCAAAGCTCCTACAATTCCACTTCCAAGAATTGCAATTTGCTGTGCTTGAATAAGTTCAGTATCTTTTTTATACAAAAGAATACGTTTGCCAATATGTGTGATTGTCCAAAAAAGAAATAAGATTGTAAAAGCACTTGACAATGCCGAAACCATGTTTATTAATCTGGCTACCAATTCATTATTTCCAAAACTAAAAAGCGAAACTACTTTTGCAACTATCATAAAAAAGGGTGCTCCCGGTGGGTGTCCTACTTCTAATTTATGCGACGAAGTAATAAATTCTCCGCAGTCCCAAAAACTAACGGTTGGCTCAATTGTCAGACTATAAGTTAGTAAGGCTATGGCAAAAACAGCCCAAGCAATAAAAATATTTAATTTTTTGAAAGTCATTTTGTTTGGATTAGTGAATTAATTTTGCAAAAGTAAAAAAAAAAGTCTTTTATACTCAAAAAGGTTTATTTCTTTATTCTGTTGTTTGCTTATTAGGCTGTATTTTAAATGATTATGAAATGCAAAAAGTAAAGATTTTAATCTTTACTAACTCATTAAAAACCTAATTTTTTGTCTTAGTCAGGTGTTTTTCACCTGACTGTATTTACACACACACATTTATTTTGTGAGGTTTGCGTGCAGGTGAAAAATACCTGCACGAGGTAAATATGAATTTGATTTTTTGAAATCAGATAACCTAATTCACTTGAATATAAGGGCTTGCTTTTTCCTAACTCATTAAAAACCTAATTTACCAACCTCCTTATAAGTTCTATTCTTACTTTTTCCTATCCACCGAAAACACGTTGTTTTAAATAAACGACGAATATAAGTCTTTTATATAGAGTGTATTTACTATATTTTTGCATTATAATTTGAAACACATTCAGGTTAGTAGCAAAAAGACCAAAACGAACTTTAAACTTATAAAAGGTGTGTTAGTTTTACTTCAAAAAAAGCTTGGTCGCTTTGCTACGGAATAAATCTACACATCTTTTTTTTACTTTTTACTAACTTTAAATACAAAAAACATGAAAAAAATGAACAAAGTTTTACAAATAACAATGATAATGCTTGCCTTGATAGGTTTAAGTTTTAATAGTAATGGACAAAAAATCGTTTTTGATGAACCAAGTGCAATTTTGCATCTTGGTGAAAGTGATGATGCTTATGGTTTTGGACAAATAATTTCAAAAGGAAATTTTAATAATGATAGTTACGAAGATTTAGTTGTTATAGCACCTAACTGGGTAAATGGCTCTACTCAAAAAGTTGGTAAAGCATATATTTATTACGGTTCTACAAATGGTATTAGCCAAACACCATCACTTGAAATTGAAGGTAGTTTTAGTGCTAATAATAGTGCTATTCAATCTACAGTTTCAGGTGATTTTAACAATGATGGTTATGATGATTTAGCTTTGGCTTCACCTTTATTAGTGTCTGGACGGAAATAGATAACAATTTATATATCAAATAAATACAAGGCTAAATCAATTTGAATGTTTAAAAACAAAAAAAGATAAAACACTGATAATCACGGTGTAAAAAAAACAGACAATGCTATAAGTTTGTAAAATACAAAACATTCAAACCAATTTAACAAGATAACACACTGTATGATTGCTTATTACCTATTTCCGTCCAGAGACTTATTACTTACAGTCTGGAACAGTTTCTACAGGAGCACTTAGAGTATATCTTTCTAAATCTGATGGTTCGGGACTTGATATTACTAATTTTGTTGATATGATAGGAGCAACATCAAGTAGCAGACATGGAATGAATTTAAAAACAGGCGATATAAATGGAGACGGAATACAAGATCTTATAACAAGTGCTATCTATGAAGGAGTCTATCCTGGTAAAATCTATATTTATTATGGAGATGCAAGTTTTGATAATGTAAGTGATAAGCAATTATATAAATCAGGAACAACAGCTTTAACGTTATGTAGTGTTTCGGACTTAAATAATGACGGTTTTGATGATATAATAGGTGCAGACATACCAGGCTGGAACCATGATAATGAAAATATTCATGTATTTTTAGGTGCAGCAGATATGAGTTCTACACCAACTTTTACTCGTTCAATTCCTCATTATCAGACAAGTAATTCAGGTGACATCAATAACAATAGTTATTCAGATATAATCATGAATACTTATTCAATAAATAATAATGCAAACTTAAAAGTAATTAAAGGAGTAAGTAGTTTTGACATAAATGATGAAATAAATTTTACTTTGGAAGGAAAACAATCATCTGTTCAATTTATAAAAGATTTTAATGGCGATGGAATTAATGACTTATTTACGTATATTGAATACGCATCAGGTGATATAGAAACATTAATATTTTCAGGAGATGTAGCTTCGTATATCAACTTAAATGATACACTTGCTCATTTTATTGACAATGATCCAACATTAGATAATCAAATATATAAAATAGTTCCGTTAGATGCTAATGGCGATGGAAAAGATGAATTTTATGGATATAGCAAAATGGAGCCATACGAAGGTGTTGTTTTTATTTATAAATCATCTTTTGCAATCCAAACAGACGCAAATTACGGACAATTAAACAGTTCCGTAGAAATTCCAGTAACTGCAACTTCTGAGCTTACTGCTGATGATGCTATTTATTCATATCAATTTAACTATACTTTTGATGAAACAAAATTGCAATATACTGGATACAATTTAACTGGCTTAGTTTCAGAAGGAGGAACAGCACAAGTAAATACAGACACACCTGGAGAACTTGTAATTAGTTGGATGCGAGCCACTCCTCTTGTTGGAACAGGAGATTTAATAAATTTAGAATTTACTCCACTTCAGGTAGGCACATATTCCTTAACTGTTTCTAACTTCAAATACAACGAAACAGACGTAACAAATGTAACAAATGGAGATATTACAATTGTAACTCCAACAGTAGTAGATATTACATATTCAACAAACGTAGTTTTACCTGGAACAGAACTTTTAATAACAGCTACTTTTAATCATCTAATAAATGATAATCCTGTTACTCAAATTGAATTAAACGGAGCAAATACATTAACTGCAACAAATATGTCTAAATTTTCGGAAACTATTTACACATATACACACACAATAACAGAAGGAGAGGGTATTGTAAACGTTGGTATGCTTATGGGAATTGATGAGTATGGTTTCCCAATTACTTACACACCAACAACAGGAGCAACATTTGAAATTATCGCATTAACTTACGGAGACGTTTCGGATAATGGCGAAATATCAGCTTACGATGCTGCACTTACATTAATATATTCTGTTGGAGCACCAATGCCACCAATAGCACCTCTTCCTTGGGATTTGTGGAGAATTTTAACGGCAGATGTGGACAACTCAGAAGATATTACAGCAACAGATGCAGGGTTAATTTTACAATACTCTGTTGGTTTGATTGATATTTTTCCTGAGGAAAGTGGAAAAAGCGGACAGGTTAAAGAAGGTGATATTACTGTAGAAATAATTGATAATGAGTTTATTTTTACAATACAAGATGAGTTACTTGGATTTAATTTATATGTAACAAATAATTCAAATGTAATTCTTGGAGAACCAGAAATTTTGGAAGAAACAATGTTATCTGCAACACAAATAGAAGGGGAGGTTTACAATATAGGAACGTGTATTGCAGTTTCGCCAGCCAGCGGAACACAAATTTTAAAAATTCCATTCACAGGAGAATTAACAGGAGAATTAATTTTTAATATGAAAGTTAATAATACCGATAAAACTGTAACCTTTGGAACAACAGAGGTTTTGGAAACAAACACAAAAGAAATTTCTATTTATCCAAATCCTGCAAGCGACAAAATACAAATACAAAGTTCTGTTTCTCTTCAAAATTCAACAGTTGAAATTTACTCTATTTCGGGTGTTTTAATAAATAAAGTAAAATTAGATGAGAACAACGAAATTGATATAAGTAACTTATTAAGTGGTATTTATTTTATAAAAATACAAACAGACAGCAAAATATTAACAACTAAAATAGTAAAAAAATGAACTCATTAACAGTATTTGTAAGAAATAGCAGTGGTTCGCCAGCCACAGGGGCAAAAGTAAATTATGAAGTAGGTGGAGGAATTTCGTGTGTTGGTGGAGGTAGCCCAGTTTATACCGATAATTCAGGCAGAGCAGTAATTACATGGTCTTCGGGTTGTAAATGCACCTATATCTACATAAACGGAAAAGCTCACAAAGGAAATTATCAAAATGGAGGAACTTATAATTTCTCAAAATAATTTATAAGTAAGTAGATTGAAAATTTTAAATTTACGATTTACGATTGGTTTACACTTGATAACCAGAAGTAAACTAATTGTCAATAATCCATTTTAAATTGTCCATCTACTTACTTATCATTAAAATAAAAAAAATATTACCCTCTAACTATTTGATACGAGATGATTTTCTTCAAGATTTAAGTCAATAGATTTGGTAAGTAAGGGAATATATTGATGCTGTAAAAATTAAACATAGAGAACTTGAACTATCAATCACTATGCTTCCCCCATTTGGTTGGACAGTTTTTTCAAAAAGTTAGTTGATTATTATTGATTTAAAAATATCATTTTTTTTGCGAATTATTTCCGATATGCTTTTTTTATTTTGTTTTAATTTAATGTGCCAGAAATTTTGTAAAAAAATACTACCCGCAGGGTGGAGATTTTTTTACAAAATCCCGTAGGGCTTGTTCTTGCTCATTAAATTAAAATAAAATTCTTTTGCGTCTCGAAAATAATGTCTGCTCTACTGGTTGCTACTTCCTTTATTGACTTCTCAAATACCTTAGCAGGAATTTCATAATCAAGGCTTTGATGTCTTCGTTCATGATTGTAAAATTCAAAATACTCTCTAACTCCATGATACAAATCTAATCCATTTTCATAAGATTTCAAAAATATATCTTCATATTTTACACTTTTCCATAATCGCTCAATATAAATATTATCTAACGCTCTACCTTTTCCGTCCATACTGATAAGTATATTGTTGTTTATCAGTAAATTAATAAAAACTTCACTAGTGTATTGACTCCCTTGGTCAGTATTTACAATTTCTGGCTTTCCATAGTTTTCTATCGCTTTCTCCATTACTGATTTGCACCATTCAGCACTCATCGTATTTGAAATAGACCAACCAACAACACGTCTGCTAAAAACATCAATTATTGCTGTAAGGTACATAAAACCAGACCGCATAGGAATATAAGTTATGTCCGTTTGCCAAACTTGCATGGCTCTATTTATCTCTAAATTTCTTAATAAATATGGATATTTTTTGTGCTCTTTTATTGTTTTTGATAGATTACGTTTAGGCATTACTGCCTTCAAATTCATTTTTTTATACAAGCGTTCAATACGTTTTTTATTAACTAAAAATTCATTGTCTTTTCGCAGCCAATTTAGCATGCGAGGAACTCCATAATAAGGATGTTTTTCGTATTGAGCTTTTATCAAAACTTCCAACTCTTGATCTAATTCACTTTCCCCTTTTGGTTTATAATAAACTGTACTTCTGCTAATATTCAGAAGTTTAGTTTGCCTTGACATACTCAGGTTCTCATTTTTTTTATCAGCCATTTTCAGACGTTCCTGAGTTGTTTTATCTATGACAAGGCGGTCTTTAAAAAATCAATTTCAACTTTTTGTTGACCAATTATTTTATAAAGTTTTTCTTCTTTAACGCCAGCATCAGTCTTCTTTTTGGACTTGCCTTTTTCAAAAATAGTTTCGGCTGAAGCCAAAAATTCTTGTTTCCACTTGCTTATCTGATTAAGATGTAAGCCATGTTTTTGTGCCAGTTCCGTTAAGGTTTGACGTTCCGAGAGTGCCTCTAAAACTACTTTGGTTTTAAACTTAGCACTAAAATTTCTTCTTTTGTTCATAAGACTGCAAATTTAAGTAAAATTTATCAACTTAACATACTGTCCGATTTTTGGGGGGAATTATACTAAAAAGATATTGAATTGGTACTACCAATTTAAAGTTGAACAGCGTTGATCAACAGAGTTCTAAACTCTATAATCCAACATTAAGGATAGCGTAAAATTAATACCACAAAAATAAGTTATAAAATAATAATTGTCAATCCGTAATTATCCATATTTTTAGTAAGTAATCTTACGGATAAGTTAAGCAAGTGTTTAATTGGCTATCGTCTGTTATTTAATTAATTGAAAAAATAAATTATACAAATAAATATGCACAGGTGATTACCAAAAAAACCGTGCTTTATCGCAAAGCACGGTCTTTAGTATAACAACCTTTTAGGTTGTTTTTAGAATTACAATCTAAAAGATTGTGGTATTGAAATTATTGTTTAATTAACTTTCTCGTGATAATTTCATTTTCTGTTTGGATTTTAATAAAATAAATTCCATTTGCCTGATTACTTAAATCAACTTGCGAAGTTGTGAAGTTTTGAAATTGTGAAATTATTTTTCCTGAAATATCTATAATTGTAATTTCAGCATCTTCTGTTACTTCAATATTAAATATTCCTGTTGTAGGATTAGGATAAACTGAAACTTCAATATCTTCTATTTCAAAAAATCCAACAGCACTACTTCCAGAAAGAGCAATTTCACGTGTTGTTGCATCTGTTGTTTCGTGGAAAATAATATCTGAATAATCTGTTTTACTTAAAGGTGCAAATTTTACATAAATAGTAGTTTCTGCAACAATTCCACCGTCTTGTGATAGAGTAAGAGTTGTTCCAAAAGTAGTGTTGTCCTCAGAAATAGTGAACTGCGAACCAGTTTCAAGCGAGATTTCTATATCATCAGTCAAATTAACACCGGAAATAATGTAGGTTAAAGTTTGCTCATTTCCAATTTCAATTTCACCAAAATCAAGAGCGGTTGTGCTAATGGTTGTTACAGGTGTTCCTGCTACAACTCCATTTCCTTCAAGTGCTACATTTTGTGTTGCTCCGTCAGTAGTGTTTTCAATATCAGTGGAATATGTAGTTTCTGTGGTTGGTGCAAATCTAACGTAAATAGTTGTTTCGTTGATAGTTCCATCTATTTGAGTTAAAGTTAAATCTGTTCCAAAAGTTACATTGTCATCAGAAATTGTAAATCCAGTAGCATCTGCAACTGAAATTAAAATATCATCAATTAAATACTGACCAGCAATGGTATAAGTTAAATCTACTGTTTCACTAATTTCTACATCTCCAAAATTAAGCGAAATAGGATTGATAGTTAAAATAGGTGCAATTCCATCGCCATCAAGGTCTATATCTACTTGCGAAGCATCTGTGCTTGTGTGCGAAACCATGCCATCAAAATGTGCAACTGCATCGGGTGCAAATTTTACGTAAATAGTAGTTGTAATAACATTTCCACCACTTTGAACAAGAACAATATTATCTGTTCCAAAAGTAGTTCCATCTTCAGAAATTTCATAATTAGAACCAGTTACAGAAATTGTAATATCTTCGGTTAAATTAGAAGCTGCAACAGTATAAGTTTGAACATCATCAGAACCAGTTTGAATTTCTCCAAAATCAATAGAACTTAACGAAGCCGTAATAATTGGAGTTGCCGGAGCTACGCCATTTCCTTCAACTGCTACATCTACATCTAAACCAGAACTTGTGGCTGTAATATTTGTAGAATATGAAGTTACTTCCGTAGGCGAAAATCTAACATAAATAGTTGTTTCTGCAACAGTTCCATCAGTATGAGTTAAAGTTAAACTGTTTCCGAAAGTAGAATTATCATCAGAAATTGTAAAGCCTGACGCATCAGGTGCAGTTATATCTAAATTATTTGTTAAATATTGAGCTTCAATAGTATAAGTTAAATCAGCAGTTTCTCCAGTTATTACATCACCAAAATTAAGCGAAGTAGGAGTAACCGTAATAATTGGCTCTACACCTTCGCCTGCAAGTGAGACATTTACAGTTGTTGCGTCTGTGCTTGTGTGTGTGAGTGTTCCTGCATAAGTTTGCACTGCGTCTGGCGAAAATTTAACCCAAATAGTTGTTTGAGTAACAGTTCCACCAGTTTCTGAAAGGACAATATTAGTTGTTCCAAAATTAGTTCCATCATCAGAAATTTCATAGTTCGAACCTGTTACGGAAATTGTAATATCATTAGTTAAATCAACAGCTTCTACTGTATAAGTTTGAACATCATCATAACCTGTTTGAATAATTCCAAAATCAATGGAACTTACAGATGACGTAATTGTTGGAGTTCCGGCAGGTACGCCAGCTCCTGTAACAGTTACATTTTGCGTTGTTGCATCTGTGCTTTCGTTGGTTACATAATCGTTGTAAGTTTGTTCCAAAGTAGGACTAAATTTTACGTAAATAGTTTGCGAAATATCTCCACTACTTTGAGTTACATTTACAGAACTTGCAAAACCAGTACCGGTTGTTAAAGAAACTTCAAATCCGGTTGGTGCAGTAACAGTTGCATTAGCAGTTAAAAATTCTCCTGTTAAATCATACGATTGTTCGGCAGAACTTCCAATTTCAACATTGTTAAAATTAAGAGTTGTTGGCGAAACTGAAAGAGTTGGCACAACACCAGTTCCCGAAACAGCTACATTTACAGTATTTGCATAACCAGTAGTATTTGCAACATTTCCGGTTTGAGTTCCGGCAGAAGTAGGGCTAAATTGTACCCAAATTGTTTGAGCAATTGTTCCGCTTGTTGGCACAGCTTCTACTGAGTTTGCATAAGTTCCGTTTTCTGTCAAACAAACTTGATATTCTCCGGCAGGTGCGGTTACAGTAATATTTTCATCACCATTTGTAGTTTCTAAATTCTCGCAGTCCAAAGTATAAGATAATTTTGAAGACGAATTAACTTGCGTATTTCCAAAATCAAGATTACTTGGAGTTACCGAAATTGTAGTTAATCCGGTAGAATTAAGTTCTACAGAAGCATAACCATAAGTTCCACTCTCAATTTCTAAATCCATTACCACAAATCCTGTGAAATTAGGACTGCATCTTACGTAAATAGTTTGGTCAATTGTTCCTGTTCCGTAAGGAATAGTTAATTCATTAGAAAAACCTGTTCCGGTTGTTAAAGAAATTTCAAATCCGTAGTAATCCAGATTACCATAAAGTTCAATATCGGCAATTAAATTTTCACCTGTTAATTGAAAAGTCATTTCGGAAGAAGTATTTCCAAATAGAACGTCTCCAAAAGCAAGAATTTCCGGTGTAACTGAGAGAGATGGCACAACACCAGTTCCCGAAACAGCTACATTTACAGTATTTGCATAATCAGTAGTATTTGCAACATTTCCAGTTTGAGTTCCGGCAGAAGTTGGGCTAAATTCTACCCAAATTATTTCAGCAATTGTTCCACTTCAGACCTCAAAAATTTCACTAGTCAAACTGGACATTTTAGTTATTTCATAT
>JAOZQN010000504.1 GCA_029932195.1 Bacteroidales bacterium
TCATTACATGGATAACCTGGTTCTACACTCAGATAAGTTCCGTTCTCCAATCCGCCTTGGTCGCTAATACCACAAGAAGATGCTACGTATCCAATCGACCAACCTAATGCTTGGCTCATATCGTTGTAAACAAATTCTACTTTATTACTTCTCTCGTATAATTTAACTTGCCAGCTTAATCCGGGCAGGTCATAAGGCCAGCTGGCATTTGGTCCCCAACTTCTCATGTTTTGGAACTGAACAGTTAATATCTGATTTCCTTGTTCGCCTTCTAATATATAACTTATATGTGCATTTGCATCATCTTCAAATATACACATTAAATCCGTAGCCAAAGGTGCAACATAGTGATATTGAGTCTCGTTTATGTCTTCCATATGTCCATAATATTGTGTAAAATCTGCATCACCAAGCGATAGATAACCGTTTGCACTTGTTCTGAATTGTGTAAAATCTTCATCGCCGTAGGTAAAAGTAAAGCCAATATTCACAGGGTCTGTTATTCCTTCGTCTTCTCTATAAAACATACCTCCTCCTGGATTGAATGTGGCATATTGGAGTTCTAAAACTGTCCCGTCTGTAACTTCTTCATATTCACCAATTGATTGGTAAAAACTGTAATCGCTGATAGCGTTTTGTGCAAACGCAAATTGCACTACAAAAATAAATACTAATAATAAATTGATTTTTTTCATAATTTGATAGTTTTAATTGGTTTAATAGTTTAATGTTTGTTTTTAAGAGTGTTATGGTTTATTTGATTATCAATAATGTTTTGATTATTAACGCCTTGTGTAATCTTGGATTAGGGATTAAATATTAGGGATTAATTTGTTGATTTTAAGATACTTAATATAAACGAATGTGTTTTTTTTCAATGTATTGATAATTAGTTTTTTGTGAGAATTGCACGAACTATTAATTATAAGGTGTAAACTAATTATTCATTAGTGTGCGTCCATAAAGTCGGCTATTTTAGAAATTAGACCTATAATATTTTTGCAACTCGTTTATTCGTAGTCCACGATTATCATCGTGGGTTATCAATAGGTCGTCCTTTCGGACTTTATGGACGCACACTAATTATTTCATCAGATTTTATTTCTTTTGTTAAATCTATTTTACTAATTTCTTCTAGCATTTTTTTCAAAGCTATATTTCGTTCTTTTTGAATTTCTATGTATTCTGATATTTTATCAGATTCAGCATTTTCTGAAGTGAAATAAATATGTTTATTTTCTAGTGGTTTCATGAATCCTTTAATTTTAATGTTTACTGCAATTCTAAGGAAAAATAAAATGGGAAGCAATATTTTGGTAGGTACAATATTGGTACAGTGGTCTAATTACAATGGTACAAAATTAGTACAATTGAAAAATAATTATCTGATAATAAGATAGTTGAGTGAGAAAAGTTGTGTTTTAGTCTCTTAGTCCTGGAGTCGTTGTTTTTTTTGGAATAATATTATTCAAAACTTCATAATTTCAAAACTTCAAAACTTTTCCAGCTTGTCTGGGTTAGGGAATTTAGAGATAGTTATACTCTAATTGTAATAAGGATATGAAAGAGGGTTTATAATTTCACAAGAAATTTTATTAGATTTGTTTCTTGTTCTAAATTTAATTTTTTTCGGAGGCGTTTTCTTGCTTGGTTAATTGAATTTACGGTTTTAAATGTAATAAGTGCTATATCTTTTGTTGTCATATTTAGGCGAAGGAAAGCACAAAGTTTTCTTTCGTTTGGTGTTAATTCAGGAAAATTTTCACTTAGTTTTAAGTAAAATCTTTTGTGCACTTGTTCAAAACGAAGTTCAAATTCTTCCCATGATTTATCTTGGGTAGTCATTTGATATATTCTCATTATTTTTTTTATATCATTTCTATATTTTGGTTCAACTTTAGGAACTAAATCTTTAAGTTCTTTCATTAGTTTTGTATTCAATTCTCCAGTTTTAATGAGGTTTATTGCACTTGATGTGAGTTCTTTATGTTTTATTTCCAAGTCTTTTTTTAAGTTATCGTTTTCCAGATCTTTTTTTTCTAATTCTAATTTTTGTCTTTGTTTTTCGGAAGTTGATATTCGTAAATTTTGTCTTGCATTTTTTATACGAAGTTTTAAGGTATAATAAATAATTGAAATTAAGATTATTGCAAGTATTATTGCAATTGTTAAAGTTTGCTGAACAAAACGTCTATATTTATTTTCTTCTTTAAGAATTTTTATTTCTTGTTCTTTTTTTTCTGTTTCATAGCTAATTTTAAGGTTTTCTATGGCTGTTGTTTTTTCAATACTAAAAATAGAATCTTTTAGTTCTGTATGGATTTTGAAATATCTAAATGAGGTAATTAAATCGTTTTTATCTTCATATATTTGATAGAGTAATTCATTAAGTAATTGGGTTAGTTCCAGTGCATTAATTTTTATTGCAATTTTTAAAGCATTATTTGCTATTTTAATAGCTTTATTTAATTGATTGTTTTCTTTATAAATTGATGCTTCTACCAGAGCACATTCAGCAATAGTATATTTATTGTTTGTATTTTTACTTAATTCTTTAGCCTGTTCTATATATTGAAGTGCTAAAGAAATTTTTTCTGTTTTGCTATAAACAGTACTTATATTAATATAATTTACAATAAGTACCCGTTTTTCATCAATTTCTTTATTAATTTCTATTGATTTTTTTAAAAAAAATATTGCAGAGTCAAGTTCGTTAATTCCCACATAAGTTGCTCCAATATTAGAATAAGAAGCAGCAATATCTGTTTTGAGTGAGTTTTGTTTATAATATTTTAAGGCTGCAAATTGAAGATTTAAAGCACTTCTGTAGTCTTGGTATCGCATATAAACATTTGCAAGATTTAATCCTGCATCTGCTACTCCTTCAAAATTTTCATTTCGTTCGTGTAGTTTAATTGATTTATGGTAAAAACCGGAAGCTGCGTTATAATTACCCAAATGTGCATATATGGTTGCAATATCAGAATAGCATTTAGCTAAAAAAACGCTATCTTTAGTTTTAAGAGAGGCATTCAAATTTTCAAGCGAATATAAATAGTCTGTTTTTCCAAAATAGATTAATCCTTTTCTATGTTTTATTTTTGCTATTAAATTATCTTCTTTTAACGATTTAGCTAGAAAAAGTGCACTATCTGTATGTTGCAAAGCCTTTTCTAACTTTTGATTGTAGTAAAGCGATTGACTAAGCAAAAGGTATGTTTTTGATAATTTTTTGGGATTTTTAATTGTTTTAGCAATTTCAAGAGCTTTTTCTGAAATTAAAACAGATAAGTTAGAGTTAGTATTTAAAAACGAGCGACTATCTTCCCATAAAATTTCAATAACCTCTTCGTTGGGCTTGTTTTGGTGCGAAGCTATAATACTGTCAATAGTGCTATTATTTTGAGAAAAAACAACTGAAGTTTTTAGTCCAAACATTAGTATAATAAATATAGTAAAAAGGGTTAACTTTAATCTTTTCATTTTGCAAAAGTAAGTATTTATTGCAAGAAAAAGCCGAATAAAAAATAAATTTTTATTCGGCAATAGAAAAATTGAGAAATTGAGAGATTTTGAAATTTTGAATTTCTCAAATTCAAAACTTCTCAATTTCTCAATTTGTTCGTTTATTGAATAATTAATTTTTCAACAAAATTACCATTTTCTGTTTTAATATTTAAGAAATAAATTCCTGATTGCAAATCAGATACATTTATTTCAACTTTTGATGTTTTGAAATTTTGAAATTTTGAATTACCTACAATTTGTCCAACGGTATTGTAAATATAAATATTTTCAATTATATTATTCGTTTCAATAGTTACAAAATTTGAAGCTGGATTTGGATAAATATTGATATTTTCTGAAATATTTTCAATATTTACTTCACCAGTAATATTTACAGTGTAGTCATGGGTTTCGCCAAAGTCATAATATGTGCAAGCATCGTCGCCAGTCATTGCAGGGTCTGATGATTTTAAACGAAGTCTAATTCTATGTTCTCCGTTTGGTGCTGTTGCACTTATTTCTAATTCGTCTGTAAATGATAATGGCATTCTACTTTCGGTTGTGTAAATAAATTCGTTGGAATTATTAAATTCGCCGTCATTATTATAATCTATCCAAATTGCAAAATGGTTATAATCTTCGTTGTTATTTGTAACAGTAAAAGAATGTGAATTCCCTTTTTCTAATTCAATTGTCATAAAATCGTAGTCATTGTATCCATCTCCTGTGCAACCTGTTCCAAGATGTTCAAAATCTGCAATTGAAAAATCGTCTATCTCATCACCCCATACACAATTATAGTCCATTCCTGTATTGTAAAGTTCTGTGCAGTATTCTAAATTATCGGCAGTTGTAAACGACCAAATATCGCAGTTCTCTGGTCCGCCAATTGAATTTGAAGGAATAATTTTCCAATAATAAGTCGTGTTTGTTTGTAAAATATCCGTTTCGTAAGTAGTCTCTGGACGGAAATAGGTAATAAGCAATCATACAGTGTGTTATCTTG
>JAOZQN010000505.1 GCA_029932195.1 Bacteroidales bacterium
TTTAGCTTTTAGCAGTTGGCTTTTGGCGATTGGCTTCGCAAAGCGAAAAAGATTAGAGTGTGTATACTAAAAAAGGTTTATTTGTTTATTAGGTTGTATATTAATTGATTACAAAATGTAAAAAATAAAGATTTTAACCTAATTCAGTATAACATCTCATGGAGCTATTGCTATTGGCTTATTTTTTATCGCTTTGCGAAGCTAAAAGCCAACTACCAAAAGCCCCCAATATGTTACACACTCAAATTAAATAATTGCAATTAACTTAAAATTAACTTATTATGGCATCACAAAAATGTGCAAACTGCGGACATCGTCCCGGAAAATTAATTGTTCAACACACAACAACTTATTATGAATGTAGAAAATGTAAGCAAAGATTTTGCTCACGATGTAAAAAGACAGGACCAGCTTGTCCTAAATGTAGTTCTACATCTGTAAGTAAATTAGGTCAGTTAGGACGAGATTATTAACAAAATTATTAACAATTTTAAATTTAAAAAATTATGACAAAGAAATTAACATTTTTAGTAGTAGGTTTGCTTGTATCATTAATGACAATACAAGCACAAAACGGATTTATTAATTACGTCAATAAAAATGATGTAACAAGCATTGCAATAGACAATAATGAAAAACTCTGGTTAGCAACTACTGGTGGGGTTGTAAAAATGGATTTATCTGGTAATTTATTAGAATCTTTCACTACTTCGGATGGTCTATCTGAAAATTATATTACAACAATTTCCGTTGATATTGATAATAATATTTGGGTTGGAACTGACAGATATGGAATATCATATTTTAACGGAACAGAATGGAATATAAGTTCAAATACTGGACAAGTAAAAACTTCTTTTGTTGCAAATGACGGAAAAATCTGGTTTGGTACTTTCGGTAGTGGAGTTTATGTTTACGAAAATATTGAAAATTATACAGAACATTATACTTCCTCTAATTCAGGTTTAGAAAGTTCGAGAGTTTTTGCCATAAATCAAGATAACGATGGGGTTCTGTGGTTTGGATACAGTAGCTGGGGTAGCAATGGCGGTTTAACAAAATTTGATGGAACTAACTGGGAGAGTTTTAAAACTAGTAATTCAGATATTAATTCGGATAATATTAATTGTATAGATTTTGATAACTCTGGTAATATCTGGATAGGCTCAGCAGATAACGGAATTTGTACTTTTAATGGCACAAATTGGACAACATATAATACTTCGAACAGTAATTTAGCAAACGATAAAATAAATAGTTTATATTTTGATGAAAATAATATTCTATGGATAGGCACTGCTTACGGCGGAATTTCAAAATTTGACGGCATAAATTGGACAACATATAATTCAAATAATATAGAAAGTAATAATGTTCCAAAAATAACTGGTTTAAATAATAAAATATATTTTTGTTATGGTGCTGATATAAACAACCCACTCAAAGGAATAACAACTTTCGATAATACTGATTTTACAACATTTACCATTCCAGGTGTAAATATTCCTAATAATTATATTCAATCAATAGCATCTGATGCGACAGGAGTAACATGGATTGCAACAAATGGTGGAGTGTGTAAAGCACATAATAATACTTTTACAGTTTTTAATAGTTCAAACAGTCCTATAACAGACTTTGTTCTTGATACAGATGTTGATATTGATAATTCTGTTTGGCTTTGTAATTATTCTAAAATATTTAATTATAATGGCACAGACTGGACAGAATATAACTCGTCAAATACAGGTGTAAATATTTTTGCTATTGAAGTTATGGGTATTGATAATCAAGGAAATAAATGGTTCGGCACAACTAACTATGATGGTGGAGTTGTAACCTTTGATGGTACAAATTGGACAGAATACAATACTGATAATTCTGATTTACCCACTAATTTTATTAATGATTTTGCATGGAGTAGCAATGGTGATATTTGGATCGCCACTAGGGAAGGGTTAGCTATTTTTAATGGTACAAACTGGACTATACTTAATACAACAAACAGCAACATTCCTTTTGATCACATTTATTCAATTGCTATTGATGAAAATGATAATGTATATATTGGTGGTTCCAGCACAACATCTGTATATAATGGAACAAACTGGGAAACTATTGATGGTATATATAATACTGTTAAAGATATTAATATAGCATATAATAATGATGTATGGTTTGCTACATATTTGGGCGGTATCATAAAATATGATGGGTATTCAACAGAAAGCTATCAAGTTCCTAACGGGATTATAAGTGACTATACTCGCAATATATCTTTTAACAATAATAATGTTATGTGGGTCGGCACACGCTATGGTATTTCTACATTAGATATTGAGATACCAGTAATTTCATCAACACACAACGACCAAACAGTTGAAGCAAATAATAATTGCGAAGCAAATTTACCTGACTATACAAGCGATGTAATCGCAACAGACAATTGCGATACAGACATAGATGTTACACAAACACCGATGGCAGGCACAATAATTTCGGGATACACAAATACAGTTACATTAACCGTAACAGATGACGCTGGAAATACAGATGAAGTAACTTTTAATGTGGAAGTTATGGATATTACTGACCCTGAAATAACATCAATACACAACAATCTGATATTAGGAGATGGTTCAACATGCGAAGAAATTCTTACAGATTATACATCTGATGTTTTGGCAACAGATAACTGTGATGATAATCTTGATATTACACAAACACCGATGGCAGGCACAATAATTTCGGGATACACAAATACAGTTACATTAACCGTAACAGATGACGCTGGAAATACAGATGAAGTAACTTTTAATGTGGAAGTTATGGATATTACTGACCCTGAAATAACATCAATACACAACAATCTGATATTAGGAGATGGTTCAACATGCGAAGAAATTCTTACAGATTATACATCTGATGTTTTGGCAACAGATAACTGTGATGCCAATCTTGACATTACACAATTACCAACAGCAGGTACAATAATTTCAGGTGCAACAAACACAATAACATTAATAGCAACAGACGATGCAGGAAATACAAACGAAGTAACTTTTAATGTTGAAGTTGCAGACAATACCAACCCCGAAACGCCAACTTTGGCAGACTTGACAGGAGAATGTTCAGTAACAGCAACCGCACCAACAACCACAGATAATTGTGCAGAAATTATAACAGGAACAACAAGCAACCTAACAGAATACACCGAGCAAGGAACTTATGTAATTACTTGGAATTTTGCAGACGGAAATGGAAACGACATTAACGTTAATCAAAATGTAATAGTTGAAGATAACACAAGCCCAACGATAAGTTGTATAGATAACCAAATAATTGATTTAGCAGAAAACCAAACAATTTATACGGTATCAGGAACAGAGTTTGACCCAACAGAAACAAATGATAATTGTGAAGTTGCAAGTATTGTTAATGATTTTAATAATACAGAAACACTGACAAATGCAGAACTCCCTGGCGGAACAACAACGATAAACTGGACTATAACTGATATAGCAGGAAATACAGCAAATTGTAGTTTTGAAGCAACTGTTAATGTAGAATTTGCTTTTGATTTAGAAAGTAATATTAGTTTTACAATTCCAGAAAGTGTTTTTTCGGATATTCCAACAAGTGATAGGATATTTACGATTGAATTAACAAACGGAAATTCTATCCCTGTCTGGTTACTATTTGAAGAACAAACATTAACATTTAGTGGAACAACTCCAAACGAATATCAAGTTTTAGAAATAATTGTAACAGTTTCAGACGGTAGTAAAATAATTATAACATATCTTTTTACACTTATAATTGGAGAATCTACAAATATTAATAATTTAACAAATAACGGAATTTCAATTTATCCAAACCCAACAAAAGGAATAATAAACTTTGAATTTGCAGATAACAATATCCAACAAATAACAATTTCGGATATAACAGGCAAAATAATAATTGAGAAATCAAATATTCAAAGAAACAAGACAATTGATTTATCAAATTTTGCAAATGGAATTTATATAATAAGTATTCAAACTGATAACGAAATATTTACAACTAAAATTGTGAAAGAGTAAATTTACAAAAAAAAAGCGAATAAAATAAAAATTATTCGCTTTTTTCAGTTTGTTTTTTTTCGCCGTAATAAAAAAGAAGAGTTTTTAACATCTTCTTTAACTTTTTTGGCTTAGTAAAGTTTAAAAAATAAGCTCTGATTTTTGACGCAGTTATTTTATTTATTTTCGAGCTTTTAAAATTCAATAATAACGGGCTATTTGTGAACTTTTAAAAGTAAAGAAAATGAATAAAAGAACGTTGTGAAGTCTTTTCGCTATCCAAGTCCCGACTTGCCAAGTCCTAATTTTTAGTTTGCCTTTGGCAAATTAAAAATTAGGGCTTGGGAACGTCTAAAAAAAGGAAGTGGTTTTTATTTCTGATTTGGGCGTTTTTCACGAGTGTCAAGTTCAAGGCTTTTTTGAAATTTTAGAATTGAAGT
>JAOZQN010000506.1 GCA_029932195.1 Bacteroidales bacterium
TAAATCATAAATCATAAATCATAAATCATAAATCATAAATCATAAATCGTAAATCGTAAATCGTAAATCGTAAATCGTAAATCAAAAATCGTAATTCGTAAATCTACTTACTTAAAATAAACTTTTTTTATTAAAATTTAAGTTTTTATTTTTTTATTAAAAAATTTCATTAAATTTGCGTCCTAAAGCAAAAGCTATTTTTTGAATTAATAATTTAAACTATATCAAAATAAGATAAAAAATCTAAAATAAAATAAAAGCGTCAGCTTTTTTCTTGAAAAGAAATCTGGAAAATTTCAACCATATAAGAAAATAAGTAGTGATGCTCACGCTATAGCGTGGGCTAAACTTATTTTTGTGGTGGGTATTCCAGAACCTCTTTTCAAATAAGTTCTCTCGCGCTTTTTTTATGCAAAAAATTATAAGAAAAATAACAACAAACTAAAATATTAAAATATAAAAAGCATCAGCTTTTTTCTTGACAAAGAAATCTGGAAAATTTCAAAAACACACAGAAGAAAAAACAATGGTGATACTCATGCTATACAAGCGTGGGCTGAACTTATTTGTGTCTTTACGGAGTGTCCAGAACCTCTAAAAAGATGTAAATAAGTTGCAGTTCCACGCTTTTTTTGTGCCTAAAAAATAAAATAAATGAAATGAAAATTTTACTAACAATAATTGCTATTTTTATTATCCAAAATATTGTAGCACAGGAAGTTTTAAATTTGCCGAGTATAAGCACAACAACTAAACAAATTGCAGAAAAAGATGCTAAAAAAATAATAGATTATGTAGGTAAAAACAAAAAAATACTTGTGCTTCCTTTTTATTCCAACGATGACAAAATAACAGCCGTAAGTATTTCTATATCAAAGGAACTAACCTCTGCCTTGCAAACCAAAGTGCAAAAAAAAGGCAAAAATATAACATTCTTTTATCCAGACGAATATAATAAAGATGGTAATAAAGTGCTACAGGAAACTCATCAAAGCCAAACCGAAAATGTGGGAGAATATTGGAAATCTATTATTGATAAATTTAACCCAGACTATTATGTTGAAGGTTACTATTTTATAGAACAAGACAGCTACGGAAAATACAAACTTACGATAAAAAATGTTTTTGTAAAAACAAATTATTTGAACACCAACAGCGGACTTACCAAAATAGCTCTAAGCAACGCAACTGCTTATGTTACAGATAATAATTTTATTAATAGCTTAAATGCAAAACCAACTATTTTTATAGAAAGCGAAGAAGACCTTTTTGGACAATCATCGAGAACAATAAAAAATAAACTAAGAACAAATTTACAAAAACAAGGTTACACCGTAGAACGAAAAGATGAAAATACTGAATATCAAATATTTATAGAAGCCACAACAAGAGAATACAATAATTCTAAAGGCATATATTTTAGCTATGCAGACGTTTATTTGGAACTTTCCCAAAATGGAAAAGCTATTTTGCAAAAAGATTATACCGAAAAAGGCGGAAGTGCATTGTCGTATAAAGATGCTGGACAAAAAGCGTTTAACTCTATTTCCGAAAAAATATCAACAGAAGTAATAAATTCAATTAAATAAATAACTTTTTAAACTTAACCAAAATGAAAACAAATTTTTTGAAAATTGCAGCAGTTTTAATACTTGCTCTGTTACTAAACTCTTGTGCTACAATGTTTAGTGGAACAACACAGCAGGTAGCCGTAAACTCTTCTCCAGCTGGAGCAAGTGTGTATGTTAATGGAGAAGACGTAAACAAAACCACACCTTGCCAAATAGAAATTAAGAGAAAAATAGAAGCTTCTAATGAAAATGGGAAAAATCAATACAATTTTGTTATTAAAAAAGAAGGTTTTTCTGATTACGAACACGCAACCAAAGCTAAAATAAATGGAACTACTTGGTTAAATTTATTAATTGGTGGAGTATATGGTTTAGCTATTGATTATTATACTGGTTCTATATGGAGATATGACAAAGAAATAAACGCCAATTTAAGTGTAGGAGATGGAACAAGTAATGAATCTAACAATACTATTGAAATAGTTACAGTAAAAAAGAATAGAGTTGCCGTTTTTGATCCCGTAGATGATGCCAAAACAGACATGGTAGAAATGATTAGAGAAATTTTAAGCACAGGAATAACTAACAGCGGAAGTTTTAAACCAGTAGAGAGAGCAATGATTGAACAGGTTTTACAAGAAAATCAGTATCAATCAGAAGGACAGGTAGATGCCTCGCAAGTTAGTGAACTGGGAAAACAAATGGGAGCAGATTATGTTTGTGTATCGGTAATAAAAAAAACAGGGAAAAATTATTTTATAACCGCAAAACTTGTTAGCGTAGAAACAGCAACAGTAGAACTCCAACAATATGTGAAAACAGAAAATGGTAAAGAAGATTTATTCGAGAAAGTAGAAGAATTATCTGAAAAACTTTTTAATAAATAAAATAAAATGAAAAATTTAATATCTTTTTTTATCGCAATAATTATAACTTTTAGCCTTAGTGCACAAAATAAAGTTGCCGTTTTTGACCCCGTAGATGATGCTAACACCGACATGATAGAATTAATTAGAGAGGTTTTTAGCACAGGAATAACTAATTCGGGAAAATACAAACCAGTAGAACGAGCAATGATTGAGCAGGTTTTGCAAGAAAACAAGTATCAAGCAGAAGGACAAGTAGATGCCTCGCAAGTAAGCGAACTGGGAAGACAAATGGGAGCAGATTATGTTTGTGTTTCTATAATAAAAAAAGCAGGAACAAATTATTTTATAACCGCAAAACTTGTTAGTGTAAAAACAGCAACTGTAGAATTGCAACAATACATAAAAACAGAAGACGGCATAAACGACCTTTTTGAAAAAGTAGAAGAACTTTCTGTAAAGTTATTTGGTGGAAATAATTCTACTAAAAAAGTTGAAAATAATAACTCCAACAATAATTCTACCAATAATAACAACGAATTAGAATGGGTAGGTATAAACTCAGATAAAATATTTGTATATCCAGAAGATTTACCTGGCAAATATACTTGGCAAGCATCAAAAGATGCCTGCGAAAACTTATCAGGACATGGATACGATGACTGGTATTTGCCAAATAAAACAGAACTCGGTTTGCTTTTAGATAATAAAAAACGTTTTAATATGGGAACAGACTATATTAATTATACCTATTGGTGTAATGAATACGACAAGGCTATTATTGGGCAAAGAAAAATAGGATATAATGCTTTTAATAGAATGACTAAAAATTTTAGTTATCGTTGCCGTTGCGTCCGAAAAGATTAGTAATTAAAAAAAAGAACATTTTCACAAAAAATGTTCTTTTTTTTGCAAAAACACAATAAAAACACACATTTACACAGTTCTTATTAAATATCCTCAAAATTAAAAACATTTTAAAGTAAATTTCGTTAAAATAGGATATGAAATTTAATATAATTAGTATCTTTGAACTTTAATTTTAAAACAAAAATTATGAAATTTAAACTATTTTTTTTAACAGTCGTGGCTTTTGCTTTTATTGCTACGCAAACAGTAAATGCACAAGTAAATAAACTTGTAGAAGACGCAAAACATGTTGTAACCGGCAATGATACCGCACATGTGGACTGGACAGACCAATATGTTTCGGCAGTAGGAAAATCTGTTATTGATACTGCTACATGGAAAAATCCTGTGCAGGCAAACATGATGGCAGAACGAGGTGCAATTGTAGATGCACAGCGTAACCTTTTGGAAATGATAAAAGGTATAAGTATTGACGGAGAAACAACCGTAGAAAATTTTATGACAACAAGCGACCGAGTAAAAACAAATTTAGAGGGAACTCTTAGACTTGCCGAAATTGTTGGAGAATTTGAATACAAAAAAGGTTATGTGCAAGTTACAATGAAAGCTCCTTTATATCAAAAATATGGAATTGCAGAAGCAATTATTGATGAGCTCCCAAAAGGAAAAGAAATTCCAGATATTTTTGTAGACCCAAAAGACAAACAGGAATATATAATGAATCTTAAAACTACTTCTAATCAGCCAGTTCTATTTCCTAAACTTTATGATAACAAAGGAAATTTAATTCTTGATACTAAAAGTATTCAACAAAATAATGGACAAGTCCCACCTTTATATAACTTAACTCCACAGCAAATTGAAGATTATAAAAAACAAGCGAACATAAAAGTTCTTGATTTTGTGGAAGATGCAAAAGGACAATTTAAAGCTAAAACTAAATTTGACTGGGATAAAATTATTAACGTAGCCACAATGGTAGGAAAAATTGCTATGACTTTTATGTAGGAAAAAGGCTATTGGCAGTTAGCTTTTGGCTTTTAGCACGCAAAGCGATGACGCTAAAAGCCAAAAGCTAAAAACCAAAAGCCAAAAGCTAACCGCCAAAAGCCAAAAGCCAACTGCCAAAAGCCAAAAAAAAGCCAAAAGCCAAAAGCCAAAAGCCAAAAGCCAAAAGCCAAAAGCCAAAAG
>JAOZQN010000941.1 GCA_029932195.1 Bacteroidales bacterium
AAAAAATAAAACATTGATTTACATCTTTTTATCAACTCCGAAACTTTAGTAATTTCAATTTCTTTTTGCTCGGCAAAACTTTTAATCGTATAGATTACCTTTGTTGTCAAATATTGTAAATTAATCTTTTCAGGATTAAATACTATTGTTCCGTTGTGAAAATTCGCCCATTTTAGTAAATCATCAAGCAATTCATATGTCGCTCTTGCTGTGCTATTTATGATAGAAGCTATATTTTTGAACTTTGCTTTATCGTAAATGTCAATATTATCATGCAAAATTTCGGAAAAACCTATCAAAAGATTAAACGGACTTCTTAAATCGTGAGAAATTATAGAAAAGAGTTTATCTTTTTCGGTATTAATTTGTTGTAATTCAACAATATCTTCGCCAAAAATAGAAATTATTTTGATTTTTGCTGGGATTTTAATAGTCTTATTTTCTTATAATTAAGCCTATAGTCAAAATATCTATCAAATGTGTATTAGAATTAAAAAATACTAATGGATTTTGATTGTCATTTTTTAATATTTTTGATATATACATATCTGCTCTAAATAAGGACTTTAAGTCGTTTATGCTAAATTTATCGTCCTTGAAAAAAGGTCTATATTTTTGCAATAATATTTTTGAGATAACAGTCATAAAAAGTGATAAATTTATAGCATTATTTACCTGATTTTTTTTTATATTTTTAAAATCTGCCAAACCAAAAAATTGTTTTGCATCTCTAAAATTAAATTCTATTTGAAACCTTAAAGAATAAGTGGAGATAATTTTTTGTGCAGGTAATTCTAAATCGTTAGAAAATAAAATTACATTTCCTATTTCTTTTGTTTTTCTATTTTCTCTAACGATAATTACTACATTTAATTTGTCTCTAAAATGCTTATTCAAAACCTCAATCTGATAAATATATTCTATATAATTTTTATCCTTGTCATCTTTTTTTTCTATTAGAAAAGAATTACTAATATTCTCAATATCAATCTTTTCTCCGTATTTTCTTGGTTTACCATTTCCTGAATAAGGACCACTATATGGCAAGTGTAAGGCTGAATTGTAATGAAATTTTGAGATTAACTTTAAGTTATGTTTTTCCAACATTAATACCCAATTGGTAAGGTGTTAATAATTTTATGTTTTTATAATAAAAGTTCCCCCAGTTTTTA
>JAOZQN010000507.1 GCA_029932195.1 Bacteroidales bacterium
ATTTTATTTATTTTCGAGCTTTTAAAATTCAATAATAGCGGGCTATTTGTGAACTTTTAAAAGTAAAGAAAATGAATAAAAGAACAAGTAAAAAACCGAAGTTATTATTTAATCTTTACTAAACTATTACTAATAAATAATTTTGCAAAATTACAATAATTATTTACTGATAACTGAAATCGTTTACAGATTAATGGTTTATTGTTTATTTACTATGTAGAACAACATAGTAATACGACAAAATGACAATACACAATAAAAAATTTTGTTTTTGATAATTATTTACATTATTTTTGCGTTATTAATAAAACATCAAATTTATGCTTAAAAGATACTCTATTTCTTTAATAGTTATATTGCTCTTATCATTTACTCAATTTAATTGTAATGGAGGAGGAGAAAATGATGATTTTACAGATATTCCTGATGATATAGGTAATGTAAATCAAACAGTTGTAGATGAAGGAGCCATGAATGAAATTATTTCGAGTTTTTCATCACCCGTAGAAATGGCAGCACTTATGCAAAGTATAGATGTCCCTTTTTCTAAAAAATTCTTAATAGATCCAAAAGTAACAGAAGACTACGATACTAATTACAAGAAAGCACTTGCTCTTGGAGTTCTTAGTGCAGATTTAGGCTACCTTAATGTGTATGAGAGAACTACATTAATTGTAGAATATCTAACTTCAATAAAAAAAATTGCAAATGACCTTAATATTGGGCAGTTTTTTGACTTTCAGGCTCTAAAAAGAATTGCAGCAGGAGGAGGAGATGTAGATTCATTACTGTTTTTGTCGGTAACAAGCTTTCATGATATGGACGAGCATTTGAGACAAAATGCAAGAAGTAATTTAAGTTTACTTGTTATTACAGGAGTTTGGTTAGAAGGATTATATCTTTTAACACAAGTAGCAAAAGAAAGTCCTACAACAAAACTACAAGAAAGAATAGGAGAACAAAAAACACTTTTTAACTTCCTATATCCTATTTTAAAACTGTATAAAGAAGAGAAATATTTTAAAGACCTAACAGATGATTTTGATGATTTTAGAAAAGTATTTGAAGAGATAACAATTAGATACGAAGAAGGAGACTCCGAAACAATTATAGACGAAAATGGAAACGTAGTCTTTACTCAAAGTGGCTATAGTGTTATAGAAATAACAGAAGACCAACTTCAAGATATAATAAAAATAACAGACAGAGTTCGTAACAAATTAATTAATTTATAATATGAAAAAAATTATAATATCATTCATTATTGTCTTTGCTTTTTCAACTCTTGTGCTTGATAAAGTAAATGCACAATGCAGGCAACAAATGGTTTATTCGTGTGCAACAACAACAAACAGTATATACCTACGTGATTTCAACACTAAGTTAAGAAATGGCTCTGGCGAAACAGGGACAAAGTGGACTGTCGTTCTTAACAAAGATGCACGATACAGGTTCAGTTTATGTACGCCAGATGGAGCAGATAACGTGGTACTTACATTATATGATAGCCAACACCCCGAGAAAACGGCACCTTATGTCTCAACATATAACAAAGATACAGGTAAAGATTTGGAGCATTTTGATTTTATTTGTAGAAAATCAGGAATGTATTATGTATCCATAAGATTTAAAGAAAATACCAAACAGAAAAAAACTTGTGCTGTTGGAATTTTATCATTTGTTAGCACAAATTAAATGAGTGTGTAACATATCGGGGGAAATGATTAATTGAATATTCAGTTAAAAAAAATATTCAATAAAAATCATAACAAGCTAATTTAAAGAAAATTAACTAAGAGTGCCTAAAAAGTATATATTGAAAAAAAAAACTTGAAAATTGAATATTCTGTGTTGAATATTGAATGTTTTTTTTATACAATCATACTAACTCCCCCGATATGTTACACACTCAAATTAAATAGACTTTTTTTGATTTACGATTAAGTTTTTTAATCGTAAATCAAAAATTATCTTAGTATCTTTCTTACAAAAGCAACAGTAAAGTAGGACATCATAAAAAGTCCTGCAAAACCTTCTACGGCTACAAGAAACCTGTTTGCTCCTATCGGATAATAATCTCCATATCCTATTGTTAGAAATGTTACTGCACTAAAATAGAATGTTTTAAGTATAGAGCTAAGAGCATTTTCATCTCCAATACTATACAGAATTCCCCCTGTATTAATTATTCCATTAATTAAAAATAGTGTAACAAAAGATAAATATACTACTCCCATGCTCAACAAAACTCTAACAGGTTCGGTGGCGTAAAGTCCCATTTTATCAAAAATAAGCCATTTCATAAAATAAGAAATATTAGCCCATATTTTTGTTGGTAATTTTTTATTCTTTACATCTATTAAATCTGCCTTTGCTTCGGCACGCTTAAATTCTACATAAGCATAATCCTCAGATTGATACATACCTATATTTCTATAATTTTCCTTCAAGATTCTAAATTGCTCCGACATATTTCTAAAGGTAGTATCTTGCTGATAAATAAGTTGTTTCACGTTCAAAGCCTCCCAGTCAATATATACTCTACCAAGAAGTCGCAAACCTGTTAGGTCTAATTCATCAATTTCTATTTTAAAATCAAAAGAACGAATATCAAGAATATCTTTTACAATTGTATTTGATAAATCTAACCTTTTACACTTTTTTACTCGCAAGTCAAAATAATTATTTAACTGAGAAGATTTTAAACTCAAAGAATTAAACTCCGATTTTTTGAAAGAAACCTTACCTTCACCAAAATTTACATTCTCTACCGAAAAATCAATTTCACCAAATAAAGCATTTTCAAAATCAAAAGTTCCATTACCAAAAACACCTAGTTTTAATAAAAAAGTGCCTTTTTTCATTTCACTTCCTTCAAAAATAATATCACCATTTCCTATTTCTATCTTATTAAAAACAATTCTACCTTCTCCAAACTCTGCTCCTCTAAAATTTATTAATCCGTCGTTAAACTGTGTTCGTTCAAAAATTAAATCTCCTTTGCCAAATTTAACAAAATGAAAATCACAGTTACCATAACCAAAATTTGCAAGCTTAAAACTAACTTTACCATCTGAAAAATTTGAATTTTTAAAAGTAATATTTCCTTTCCCAAAATTTGTATTAACAAAAGTCTTTTTTCCTTTTCCAAATTCACAACGAATAAAATCTATTTTTCCAGTTCCAAAACTTGCCGACCTAAAAGTTATTTCTCCCGCACCAAAATAAGTTTTTTCAAAAGAAACTTCTCCTCCACCAAAATTCACTCGTGAAAAATCTATTTTTCCTTTTCCAAAACGAGCCATTCTAAAAGTTGTGCGTCCCTCTCCAAATTTAGAGCCACTAAAAGAAATATCTCCTTTATTAAATTCTGCATTTAAAAAATCTATATCGCCTTTACCAAAAACAACCTCTTCAAAGTTCTTTTTGCCTTCATAAAAAACAGCATTTTTAAATTCCACATCATAATCGCCAAAATAGCTTGATTCAAAACTTAAATCTTTGGTATTAAATGTTACATATTCAAAATTGGCATCAGATTTTTCAAAATTTGCTCCAGAAAAATCCACTTTTTTAGCAAAAAATATGGAATTTGAAAAAACAGCTTGTTTTCCTATAAAATTAGCTCGTTTAAAAGAAACTTCTTCTTCTGCTGCAAAAAAACTATTTTTTGCAGTAAAACTTCTCATTGTAACTAATTTATTTTCTTTTAACTTGTTTGTTATTCTATATTCGTCTAACGAAAAATTTTCTATAAAACAATTATTTAGAAATAAATCCGACCTGTTATTTATTTTTTCATAAATATCTGCTCCTGAAAAATAGCCAAGTTCAACAGTTTCTAATTCTTTTTTATCTGCATCTAAAAAAGTTAAAATAGCCGTTTTTTCACAAAAAACATCTTTTTTTAATTCAAATTTTTGCTTTTTTAACTCTAATTTATAATAATCAAAATATCTTATCATAAGTAAGTTTTTAATTTGAATATTTAGTTTTAAGTTCTTAGTTTTTAATTAGCTATCGCTTAATAAGTATAAAATTAAAAGTTTTAACTTTGAATCCACTCCAAGAAGTATATTTTTGCCAAAATCAAGGCGGATATGAATTTTAGAAACACAATGAGCATGTCTCATTGCACTTGTTATAAATGAGTCGGTTTACAGTCAAATATTGTGATGGATAATATTTAACCAATTCAGTAGAGACGTTGCATGCAACGTCTCTACAAATAATCATGTAAAATTAATATCGTTTTGATTATCAATATTATAATTGAACATTCAAATTAATATTCCATTATAATATCTGACTATAAACCAAAATGAGTATTTTAAAATTTGTACCCAACGCCGAGTTTGGCAAAAAGATGCTTTTCGGAGTGGACACAACTTTATACTTTAAAACTCTCAACTAACTACTTGTTAAATTCACTGAAGTTTCGGAGCATCTTTAGTCTTTATTTTACAAGTTTTTATTTTA
>JAOZQN010000508.1 GCA_029932195.1 Bacteroidales bacterium
ATAATTCTAAAAACGAGAGAATAAAGACAGGAAAAATAATAAAAAGCGAATAAAAATAAAAAAGCAAATAAATTGAATTTTATTTGCTTTTTTTTATTTTTGTAGATATTCATTAGATATTATTCCATCAGATTGAAAATAAAAAAACATAACATTTTGTGTGGTGGCGTTATTTATGGTTTACTTTAGTTGCATTAGGGCTTTGCTCTGATAAAATTAGATTATAGCAAAGCCCAAAATATGCAACTAAAGTTGCAACTACAGATTTTATAATATATAAAATAATCAAAACACCTTGATTGTCTATATGAGCCTACTTTTTAGAACATTTAGGCTACTCAAATGCGAGCAACAAACTATTCTATTTCTTGTTCTGTGGTAGAAAATTTTACGCCCATTTCTTTTGCTCTGTTATAAATTGGGTCTGCAAGCTTTTCAAAACCTGTAACATTAGACATTGTGTCTTCTAAAATAATTAGTTTTTTTGCTAAATCTGGAGCTTCGTCCAATATTTGTTTTAAGCTATTTGCCACACAATGCGATTTTGCTTCTCCCGACAAATACACCACATCATATTGATTTAGAGTATTCATAAAACGCTCATTTAGTTGAGTTTCTGCAACTGCTGGGTCTGGAATTTGTGCTTTAAAAGCTCCAAAATGCTCCGTAAAAGGATAAGCTCCTTTTTGAATTGTAGCATAATAAGTTCCAAGTTTTGCCCACTCCTCCATAGCCACCATAACTGGCTGATATATAGCTGCTCCTTCCGAACCAATAAGACAATGTGTAGGCCAAATCAAATGTGGATATTCACCTTGCAATTCTAAATTTTTCAGATATTCTGCTGTTTTTTTGGGTTCAAATAGTGGTAGCCATTTTTGCTCGCTAACATCTTTTAGTGTTATTTGCGTAAAAGGTTCTGGTTGTTTGCCCTCTTTATCTGTCCAATAATCTGGGTGAGCAATATCATTAACATGATGATTATCAAGAGTTACTCCAATAAAATCAAGTTTTTGTTTGTTCATTTTTATCCAAACAGCGAGTCGGTTCATATCCTCTTCTGCTCCTTCTACGTAAAGCGAACCTTTGTTTTGTCCATACTTATCTCCCGGATTACAAAAATCATTTTGCGGGTCAATTATTAATAGTGCATTCATTTTTTTATGTTATAAATTTACAATTTTAAATATTTTTTGAGCAAAACTAAATAATTTTTCGTCTTGCATAAATCTTCCAATTATCTGAAAACCAAATGGTAGGTTATCGTTATTTTTGCCAAAAGGTATATTGATTGTTGGCAAGCCCGAATAAGTCCAAGGCAAATTCATAATTGAATTTCCGGTGGATTCCAGACCTTTTGGGGCAAAATCGGTAGCCGAAGGAGCAATTATCAAATCAAAATTAGAGTTGTCCATAACTTGCTGAATTTCAGCCCTAAAAATAGTTCTACCTTGACGAGATAATTCTAAATCTTTTTTTGTGATTTTTTCACCAGTCTGCAAAAGATGGTGCATGTGTTCTCTGTATAGATTTTTATATTCTTTATACCAATCTTTGTGAACCTCAGCAGGTTCGGCATAACAAATATCCCAATGTTGTTTTTTTATTTTCTCAAAATCGGGTAAAATATTTGTCTCTTCAAATTCTATATTATTATTTTTCAGAAAATCAATAAGTTCATTAAATTTCGCAATAACTTCTGAATTAGCATTTTTCATGTATTCGCCAGTCGGGATAGCAATCCTAATTTTATCAATAGTATGGTTTGTTGGTTTCCAGCTTTTACACAAAACGGAAGCCACTAATTCAGAGCCTTTTATATCTTGTGAAAAACAACCAACATGGTCAGCCGATTCTGCAAAAGGAATTACTCCGTCTTTATCTATTCTATCAAAAGAAGGCTTATAACCAACTACACCACAATAGCTTGCAGGTCTAATAATAGAGCCAATAGTTTGTGTTCCCAATGCAATTGGCACTTGCCCCGTTGCCACCAAAGCCGCCGAGCCACTGCTCGAACCCCCAGGCGTATGTGCCATATTATGAGGATTTTTCGTTGGACTTGGGTCTGCGTAAGCAAAATCTGTGGTGGTAGTTTTTCCATAAATAATGACTCCTGCTTCTCGCATTTTTGTTATTGACGATGCTTCTTTGCCTTCAAATAATTCGGGAGGCAATTTTGAACCCGCTTTTGTCGGAAATCCGTTTGTTATGTAAATATCTTTTACTCCTAAAAAAATTCCAAAAAGTGGAGGTCGTTTTTCAGGATTTGGGTATTTTTCAAAAAGCTCTTCGGCTTCTTTATATAGTCTTTGTTTCAAGTTTTCTTCTGGCAACAGAGTTTGATTTTGTCTCTCTATTTTCACATGCCTCTCATAAATTTTATCTATTAGTAAAAGCATATCTACCTTTGTTTTAACAGATTGTTTTACAGAAGTTATTGTTGAATTTTGTATCATGTTTTTTTTCTGTTGTATGTTTAACAATTCCTTATCATATTATTTCATTTAATTTATTTTTGCTATCCATTTGCAATTCATATATTCCAGACCAAATCATAAAATCCTTACCATCATTAAGTTTACCTTTTTCAAATTGCAGATAAAATTCTTTGGTTCTTAAATTATATTTCTTTTCGTATTTATTTAATTCCGATTGCATACGAGCAATTTCCAGTTTTAATTCTAATGTTATTTCTTGCATAAATTTTTTATCTAAATTTTTTGCCAAATTTACCAAAAAAAGTATCAATAAAAAAATACAAATTAGTTTCGTGTTTGTTGCTGTCTTGCACGTCAAATACATCGTATTGGTGTCCTTCTATATTCATTAAATGCTGACCACCATAATGAAAGTCAAGATAATACATCATATTATATTCATCTGCAATAGAAATTACGATATACGCTTTTTCGGGAGTTTTTCCGTCTCCAGTCATTGAAATGGCAAGCAAAAGGGCGTTGTAAATATATGAATATTCTTTGTATTTTTCAAAATTTCCCATGTAAAGATAGGAATAAGCAATATACATATATGGCTCAATCAATAGTGGGTCGTCTGATAGATAATCGTTTGCAACTTCTATACAATCAAAATATTCGCCAATTGCAAACTTTTTTCTGTAATCTGTTTTGCTTGTTTGCGTATATCCCGAAAACTTCTTTTGCTGAGAATGTCCATAATAAAGCATAAAAACCTCATCTAAACTCAAATCTTCTGGATTTTTCTGAAATCGTTGTAATAGTTTCTTATAATAGTATTTATTTTTTTTATCCTTTACATTTTCATTCATCTTTTCAATATTATCAATATTTATGCTTACAAAAATATTACTAGAATAAATTAGTGTGCTATCTGTTTTTAGTAAAATTTCCGACGAATTGAGGTAATCTATTGTTTTTAAGTCTTCTCGGTCTAACGAATATGATTGTTCAAAAAATTCTTTTGCTTTGGCATAATCTCTTTTATAAAAATATATTGTCCCGTATAATTGATAAAAAACACTGCTATAAGGATTTATTTCTAATCCTTTTTTCACAAAATATTCTGCTTCTTTAAAATTTTCTTGCCCTAAGTAACTAAGTGAAGCTAAATATATTCCAACAAAATTTAAACTATCTTTTGCTAAAATAATTTCACAATCTTTTATTGCTTTTCTGTAATTTGTTAGCATATAATATGCCTCTGCTCTAAATTCGTAAGCAAAAACATCTTGGTTATTAATTCTTATTGCTTTATTGCAATCAATTACTGCTTGTTCGTAGTGCTCATTTTGTATTTCAATATCAGCTTTTAAGGTGTAGAAATAGCTTTTATTTACTCGTTTTTTTATTGCTATTTTTAAGTTTTCTAAGGCTAAATCAAGCTCATTTAAGTTGTAATATAAAGTAGCTTTATAGTAATAAGCATCAAGTTCTTTGGGATTGGTTTCTAATGCTTTATCATAATAAAATATAGCATTTTCGGTATCTTGTAGTTTTTCGTAACACATGCCTATTAATACAGCATAACTCGCACTGTCTGGCGAAATTTTAAACGCATCTTTAAAACTTGTAAGAGCATTTTCGTAGCTCCTATCTTTATAATATGAGATTAAACCAAGATTATAAAAAGAGTCTGAATAATTTGGGTCTAAGTTAATTGCATTTTGATAATACGTTTTTGCACTATCAGATTCTTGTTTAAAAAGACAATTTCCCTTTCCATTCAATGCTTTTACATTTATTACATCAAGTATTAAAATTTTATCATATATTTTTTTAGCATCTTCAAAGTCGTCATCATAATAAAGCCTATCTGCTATATTTAACAGACTATCAATATTTTGCGAATGCAAACTAATTATTGAAAATAATAAAAATGTGATTGTGATAATTTTTTTCATGTTTTAAAAAGTTATAAAGTTTTATAAAGTTGAAAGGGGTGTAATTCTATTTTGTACATAAAAGCCGTAGGCTTGATATGTTTGTAGCCA
>JAOZQN010000509.1 GCA_029932195.1 Bacteroidales bacterium
AATGTGCAAAGCCGTATAGGAGAATATGTGATTATTTATGAAATTTTGAAATAAAATATATTTAATGATTTTTCATTAAAAAATAGTAGAGACGTGATTTATCACGTCTCTGTTTATTATATGGTTAAATTAAAAGAGACGTGCCACATGGCACGTCTCTACGTTACAATATTTTATTTTATAAATTTCATATTTGTTTCTTGTCCGTCTGCATTGATTTTAATAATATACATTCCTTTTTGTAGATTTTGTAAATCTATTTTTGTGAGTTTTTGATTAGTATAATCGTTTGTATATATTATTTGTCCTGCAACGTTTACAATGCTAATATTTACATTTTCAGCCTCTTCTTTAAAATTAATATTCAAATAATCGCTAACTGGATTAGGATAAATGGTAATATTATTTTTATTAAAATCACTAAACTCTGTTATTTCTGTCTGATTTCCTGAAATAGCATAAGATTGTAGAATTTCTACATCATCTTCTGTTACTTTTATACGCATAGCAAATCCTTCTTGTGTATTGTTTTCCGTTAGAGTTGCAATATAAACACCTGGTGAATAGTCGTGTGAATGAACATCTTTGCTTGTTTTTGTAGAGCCTTTTGTGTCTCCGTAGTCCCACGACCAACTGTCTGAGTCGTGTGATGATATGTTGTGTAAGTTTGTATTACCTTTTCCAAGTGCAGGTGCAGGATAAAATAAAATTCCTCCATCGGCAGAAACATATTCTCCTGGATATACAAAAACATCAAAAGAGCTTTCGCAACCCTCAAAAGTTCCAATTGTTAGTGTAACAATATATTCATTATCGGTATTTTCGTAGGTATGTGTAGGATTTGTGCTTGTCATGTGTGTTCCGTCTCCAAAATCCCATTGTTGCCAAACAATTTGTTGCCCTGTTCCTGCCCACGAAATATTTTGAAACGATATACTTCCGTCTTCATTGTATATTGTATAAAATAGTGCTTCACAATCTTCTGGATACCAGGCTTCATCACCTACCCAAATTATTTGTTCTGCATGATACTCGTAACCTCCCGTTGTTAATATATCCATAGTTACTAAATAATCACCTGCTACTGTATATGTGTGTGCAGGAGGAACTTCTCCCGAAAATGTTGTTCCATCTCCAAAATCCCAATCTATTGTAGATATTTCATCTTGAAAATACCATGAATCGTTCCAGAAGTTGTAGGTGTAAAAATCTTCACTCCAATATCCAAAATCCGCCCAACCTTCGCCTGCAGAATAATCTTCTACATAAACATCTTCGGCATAAGTGGATATAACGTAATACATCTCGTCCATAACCGTAAGTGTTACAGTATAAGTGTCTGGCGATGTGTACATGTGAACAGGTGCTGGTTCGTATCCTGTTTGACCATCTCCAAAATCCCATTCTATATTCATTGGCATACCTTGTGGAAAAGTATAATCAAAAAAGTTAATTTTATATAAATCATACGGATTTACCGTCCAATAAAAATCAGCTACTGGCATTAGCGGATCTGAGCATACTTCAAAAACTGCAAGTCCTCCTGTTTGTTCGTATTTATCTACGGCAAGTATCTGGTAAAAATAATTACCGCAAGCATCAATAATCTCTACCATAAGGCTGTCTGTTAATATTTCTTCTGGATAATTAATTAGAAGAGAGTAATTTCCTTCTGCTCCAGTAGTAGTTTCTTCCCACGACCAGTCTTCTGCATAATTCATACTATATGCAGAAACGAGCATTCCTTCCTGTCCAACAGGAACACCTTCATCATCTATACTTACATTTCCTGTTACAGTAAAATCCCACGTTTGTGCATAGGTATTACTACTAATTAAAACTATTGCCAAAATGGCAAAAATGGATAAAATCTTTTTCATAACTAAAAATATTTAAAGGGTTAATAAAAATTCATTTTTTTTAATTAAAAAAAGAGACGTGCCACATGGCACGTCTCTACGTTACAATATTTTATTTAACAAATTTCATATTTGTTTCTTTTCCATCGGCGTTGATTTTAATAATATACATTCCTTTTTGTATATTTTGCAAATCTACTTTTGTGAGCTTTTGATTAGTATAATCGTTTGTATATATTATTTGTCCTGCAATATTTACAATGCTAACATTAACTTTTTCAACCTCTTCTTTAAAATTAATATTCAAATAATCGCTAACTGGATTAGGATAAATGGTAATATTATTTTTATTGAAATCATTAAACTCATCTACACCTGTTCCTGAATCAGTAATTGCATAAGATTGTAGAATTTCTACATCTGTATCTGTTACTTTTATACGCATAGCAAATCCTTCTTCGGTCTCGCTGGTTAGAGTTACGACATAAGTTCCTACTGAATAGTCGTGTGTATGAGAACCTTTGCCTGTTTTTGTAGAGCCTTTTGTATCTCCATAATCCCACGACCAGCTGTCTGAGTTATGCGAAGATACGTTGTGTAATCTTACTCCACCTTTTCCTTCATCAGCAGCAGGATAAAATAAAATTCCTCCATCAGTAGATTCGTAATCTCCTGGATATACAAAAACATTAAAAGAACTTTCACAACCTGATGATGTTCCTATTTCCAAAGTAACAAGATATTCGTCGTTAGTGGCATAAGTATGTGTAGGACTGGCATCTGTGCTATATTCACCATCACCAAAATCCCAAAAATAAGAAACTATTTGGTTACCTCCCGACCAAGAAATATCTTGGAATGTTAGAGAGCCATCTGGATTATATTCGGTATAAAATAGTGCCTCACACTCTTCTGGATACCAAACATCTGAACCTACCCAAATTAGTTCTTCCATGGTTGAAATACAACCAGAATAGGTTTCAATAGTTAAGGTTACAATATATTCTCCATCAACGTCGTATGTGTGTGTAGGCGAGAATGTTCCTGACTCTGTCTCACCATCTCCAAAGCTCCAGTCTATATTTGAAACTTCATCTTGATAATACCAAGAAAAATCCCAAAATTTATAAATTTGAAAATCTTCGCTCCAATACCAAAAATCTGCCCAACAATCTCCCTGTGTAAACTCTTCTACAAGAATCATTTCAGTATATGTAAGTGTTCCATAGATTTCGTCTTCTATCGTAAGTGTTACTTCGTATTCATCAGCTGCAGTATATGTATGTTCTGCAAATTCTCCTTCACCAAAATTTCCATCTCCAAAATCCCAAGTCCAAGAAATTATTGTCTCGAAAGGATATGTAAAATCGTAGAAATTAATGGTATAATAATCCCACATGCTTGGTTCCCAATAAAAATCTACTTCAGTTTCATATGCGTCCGTGCAAACAGTAAAATCTACAACTGTAGAAGTTTGCGATGAGCTTATAATAAGTTCTTCACTGTGCCATTCTTCACATAAATCTGCTACTTCCACGATAATTACATCGTCTGTTATATTTTCGGGGTAGTTTATAACTAATGTATATGAACCATCTGCGTTAGTTATTGCTTCTGCCCAGCCCCAGTCTGCCTCTGGATAGTTCATGCTATATGCTACAACATACAAGTCTTCTTGTGGATAGGAATTGTCGCCCATAACATTTCCTGTTATGGTAAAATCCCATGCGAACGACGTGCTACTTATTAGTGCAAGCAACACAAAAAATAATAATGTTTTTTTCATGATAAAATAATTAAATAGTTAATAAAAAAAAGAAACGAATAATTATGTAAATTATTATATTGTTATGACTGATTAATTACATAAAGGTTGCATTTTTATATAAAAAAAACTATTAAATGTTTATTATCAATATATAAGAGTTATTTTAGTAAACTAACAATAATTAAGCGGAAAAGTTTTTAATAATAAAAAAATATAGTGTTTTTATCATAGCTTAGTTAGTTTGGTTCTCACGGAGCTACCTGCAATGTCATCTGAATATAATGTTGTTTTAATATTCAGAGAATTTACCAAAAACTTATGGGCATTCCTAAAAACCCAAAACTCTGCGTTATACAAAATTATTAAAATGCTCATTTACAGGAGTAAACTCAAACTTTAAGAATTTTGAAAGCCTTGATTTTTGAGTTTTTAGGAATGCCCTTGTATCTCTTGAGAAAATTGCACTAAAAATTTTATTGAACATAGTTTTTTATTTTTATTAAATAAATAAATGTTTTTTTCAAAAACAAAATCACTGTAATAACCTGTTATCTAGATTGTTTTATTTCAATATGTTCGGTGTGTTTTTTAAATTAAACTATAAACATATTTGTTTTTTTCAATATATAACTTAAATTTGCAAAAAATAATAGATTGACTTTGATGAAAAGATAGACAGAATAAGTAATAATGCTTAATTTTACGTATTTATTTAAGTTGTAATATCTTTGTCTTCAATAAATTAATTTTATACTTTTAACCTAAGCTGAAAAAGTTTTGAAATTATGAAATTTTGAATAATATTATGCCAAAAAAAACAACGATTTCAGGATTAAGAGACTAAGT
>JAOZQN010000510.1 GCA_029932195.1 Bacteroidales bacterium
CTGACCGAGGCAATATGTTGAAAATTAGCTCTGTCTAACTTTACGTGGGTAGCCTTACTTACTAATAAATATTATTCTTCTTTTGTTTTAGTTTTTTTTACTTTTTTATTTTTGGGCTTTTTATTGTTTTTATTTTTCTTTTTATTTTCTGATTCTTGTTTTAGTTTTTTTTCTTTCCACTTATTTTTCAATATTTTAATAACATTAACCTTATCTAAATATTTTCCTATTTTTATTTTTCCAGCTACTTCTAAAATTCGTTTGAGTAGGCTAAAATATAATGGTATATACAATAGTATGCTCATTAACCACATAACAGCCAAATTGAACCAAAAGGTAGGGAAATGTTTGCCCATAAAATACTTTTGTGGAGCATAAAAATGCGACCTAAAACCTATAAAATTGGAATCATCAGGGTCTTTAAAGATAGGGTCAACTTGTTGAATTATTTCATCTTTAAATACTAATATTTTATATTTTTCATAAGTATTTGTTACAATATCTTCCAAGTGTTCGTTATGAAATTTGTCTCTTTTTCTAATATATTCTCCCGGACTTTTTTCTGCAAGGTAAGTTTTTATTGCTTCACGTTCAGAGTCTTTTTGGAAAAATATCTGACCATAATATTCAGTTATTTCTTCAAAATATACTATTGTCTCATCAAAAACATCATAATTGAAGTCTTTTGTTGTAAGTAAACCTATATTTTCAAAAGGTACTTCTGGAACTTTTCTAAGTTCATTTGAAATTTCATTTTTAACTAGTGCCAAGTTTACACCAATTATATCAGTTAAAGAATCTCTATTTATTGGTTCGTCTGAATAACCAGTATCAAATTCATCTATTGCTTCGTAAGCATCAAAAGCATCTTTTAAATGGTCTTCAAGTGCTTTTATATAATGGACTTGTTTGAAATCTGCTTGACTTATTGCTTTGTCTATTTCAAAGTAGTCTCGTTCAAATCTATTATTTTTAAAATTATAGACCATCAGAGCCTCATAGCCCCAGCGAGAGGTCATAAACTCCGCAATAACAGGAACTTTACCCACGCTACCTATTTGTCTGTTAAGTTTATCAAAACTAAACATTGCTCCTCCTAGCGACATTTGTGGAATTATTAATAATGGGATTAAAATATAAATAGTTACCGCAGTATTAAAGGTATCTGATATGTTAAGCCCCAGCATGTTAGCAAATACAAATGTTGAGAATAATATTAACCAATATTGAAAATACATCCCAGGTATTCCAAGTATTGTGTTTCCTATTAGCACAAATTCGAGTGCTTGTATTGCAGATATAGTTGTGAGTATAAGTATTTTAGAACTTAAATAACTTGAGCGGCTGAGATTTAAAAATTGTTCTCTTTTTAATATTTTACGGTCTTTAAATATTTCGTCGGCACTAACAATTAATCCAAGAAATAGTGCAACAACAATACTCATAAATATATATGGCGGAATATTTTCGTTGTCGTAAAGAATATATTTGCTTGATTTTGGGTCTGCAATATATCTTATTATATACGCAAGAATAAAGCCAAGTAAAGGTGCTTCGGTTAAATTAAGAAAAATATATTGTGTGTTGCTAAGTTTAGAAAGCACATCTCTTTTTAAATAAATAGCAAATTGAACAAACCAATTTGGTATTTTCAAATTTTGCGGAGGGTCTTCTTTCACCTGTTCAACTTCTTTTTCTTCTACTGAGGAATAATGATATTCCTCCCATTTTACTGGCGAGACTTTTCGTTTTTCTGTGTAGTTACCAAATTCATCTACCATTTTGGCTTCCAAAATATTAAAAACTATTTCGGGGGTAACATTTCCACAAGCGTTACATTCACCAACGGAACTATTTATTTGATTATCAAGTGTTTTGAAATAAGAAATAGCCCTTACTGGATTTCCATAATATACAAGATAGCCACCAGTATCCAAAATGAGCATGTTGTCAAACATTTTGTAAATTTCTGATGACGGCTGATGAATAACCACAAATATTAGTTTTCCTTTGAGAGTTAATTCTCGCAAAAGGTCCATAACATTTTCGGAGTCTCTTGACGATAAGCCAGATGTTGGCTCATCTACATATAAAATAGATGGTTCTCTAATAAGCTCGAGGGCAATATTAAGTCTTTTTCGTTGTCCTCCACTTATTAATTTATTAAAAACATTTCCTACTCTTAAATCTTTAATATAAAATAAGCCAAGACTTTTAAGTGTTTTATTTACAAGCTCTTGTAGTTCTTTATTGCTTTTGTCTTTAAAACAAAATTTTGCATTAAAATAGAGATTATCAAAAACAGATAGTTCTTCAATCAAAAGGTCGTCCTGTGGAATATATCCAAGAACTCCCTCCATTTTTTCTTTGTCTTTATGAAGGTTTACTCCATTTACAAGAACTTCTCCACTTGTTGGGATATACATTCCCGTAAGAATATTTAGCAAAGTAGTTTTTCCTGCACCACTTGCTCCCATTATTCCTACAAGTTTACCATGTGTTTCTTTAAAATTAACATCTCGTAAGCCAATATCTCCTGTTGGAAATTTAAAATGAAGTTTATTTACTTCAAAAGAAAGTTTGGTTAATGAAAATTCGTCTAAAAATTTAGAGATAACATCGCTGTAATATACTGGTTTGCCTTTTGGTAGTTTTATTGTGCTTCCTGTTGCAAAAAGATATATTCTATTATTTCCAACTCCAAGTCCATTGAGTTTTATATCTTCTGTTCCTGTATATCTGAGAAAATAAAGCTCTGTTTCTTTTACTCTAAGAACAATTATTTTACCATCAAGAGATTCTGTAACAATATTCTTACATTCTTCACAATTCTCTATATTCTGTTCATCTATTATAAGAATAGAATCTTTATCAAGGCTTTCTAAATCGTCTTTTATAACAAAATTTTCAATATCTAAAAATTCTTTTTTTTCTATATTAAATACTTCTGCTACTGTATTTATAATTGCCATTCTTTGTTCGGTAAATTGTTTGCTAGAATTTACCATTTCGAACAAACGCACTAGAACAACAACTTTTTGCCTTTGGTCTATTTTTTTATTAATTTTTTTACATAGTCCAAGTATCCTTACAGAGTCAAGAACAGAAATTTCTTTACTTTTTTTCTTTTTCTTAGCTTTTTTCTTAAATTTTGTCAAGTAAGACGAAACAACCTCAACGCCAAGCTGTTGCGTTAAAAAAGATTCTACATACTCTATTTCCATAGCATGAACGCCATCGTCTTGCTTTGCAATAATTGCAAAAAGCTGAATCAGGGCATCTAATATTTCTTCACTCATATTATTATAGGTTCTCTATGGAATTTTTATAAAAAAGGATAACAACAAGTTTTTTCAACTTATTGTTTTGTGCAAAAATAACCTATTCTTTTAAAAAAACAAAGTAATATTGTCTAATTATTTATTGTATTTTGCTTTTGCAATAGACAGCAAGAGTTAATACGTTATGCCTCTTGTTGTTACATGTAATGACAATTTACTTACAGTAAGTTAGTCAATTAAAAAAAGATAGGATATTCAGTGTTTTCACTTGTTAGTTTATCTATTTTCTGAAAATAAAGTTTATTTTCATGCTCTAAGTTTTAGTAGAAATCATTTTTTACAACACTTATTAAACTTATTGTAATATTTAGAAATATTGTAATAGTTTTATAAGTGTAGAGATATTTATTATCCCACCAAAGTTGAAAATATATATAAAGGATAAATAAAAGCTATAAATTTTTGGCGTTTTTCATGAGTACCAAGTGCCTAAGGAGTTAAAAAGTTGCAAGTATAAAGTTAAAAGTTCGTTCCACTTTTTGAAATTTTTCAAGTATTATCACCTTGTTTAAACTGCTGTATAGTAGCTTAATATGATTATATGAAACTGTTTTTTTACTTAAAAAATGGAACGAACTTTAAACTTTTAACTCTTTACCAAGTGCCTAACGGCATGTTATTTTTGAAATTTTAAAATTCTCATTTACAGAGGTAAACTTCAGTTCTAAAATTTCAAAAAAGCCTTGAACTTGACACTCGTGAAAAACGCCAATTTTTTTTACATATATTAAAGAGCAAAATATTTACTTCAGACCTCTAAAATAGTGCCTATGAAATTGGACATTTTTAACCCTGTCAGGGTTCTAAACCCTGACAGGGTTAAAAATACCATATTTATTAAGCAGAGTTGTATAAATCTTTCCACATTTTAATTATTATACAATATTGATTGTTAGATGTTAAGCTAAATCGTTATACCATTAAATAATTATATTGCTACTTATTGTAGAGATGTTAAATGTCCAGTTATTGTTTTAGTCCTTGTTGCAATGCAACTTAAGCTAATCTAATATGGCTAATTTTTGAGGTCTGTACTTAATCAATAGAATAGCTAACTTGCTCGAAAGGGACTTCAACTATATCTGCATATTCTTCACCTGCTTCTTCCATGTCTTCGTCATCGTCTT
>JAOZQN010000511.1 GCA_029932195.1 Bacteroidales bacterium
TTAATAATGAGCTTTAAATAAAGAATTTACAAACTCCGAAACTTCAGTTAATTAATAGTTGATTTTGTGAAATTTAAAACTTTTCTATCTGAGTTAATAACTCACATAACTGTTAATGTTATTGATCAATGAATAAATATCACTGTATCAATTTTTTGAAATTATTTCCTCATAAGTGGCAATTTATATCGCCTAATTTTATCAAATTGATAAAGTGCATTTGCGACGGCTCCAGCGGTTGGCACGAGTCCTATTTCGCCAATTCCTTTTACTCCATAGGGGCCTACGGCATCGGCAATTTCTACTCCATAGACAACAATTTTTGGCGTTTCGTGAGAGCGTAAAATTTTGAGGTCTCGGTATTTATCGCTAATTAAATAACCGTCTTTCATAGGCAGGTCTTCCTGCAAAGCATAGCCAATTCCCATGTGAACTGCTCCTTCAATTTGTCCTTCAAACATCGTTTGATTTACAATTTTTCCTGCATCGTGAGCTGCGTAGAAAGTGTCAATTTTTCCGTTATCATCTAATACACAGAGTTGTGCAGCATATCCGTAAGAATAATGAATTAATGGTTCTACGTCTTTTTGTCCAGGTTTTGTAGTCCAGTTGCATTCGTATTTTCCAGAATATTTATTACCAACAAGCTCGCTTAATTTTTTAGTTTTCAAATCCATTTTTAACTGCTCGGCGGCATCAATAATTGCATTGCCCAGAAGTGCTGTTGCACGAGAAGAGGTTGTCATTCCTGTCTGAATTTGAGCCTCTGTATCTATTTCTACATCAATTATTTCTGGAGAAATACCTGTCTCTTCGCAAAGCATTTGAATAGCAACCGTATTTACGCCTTGTCCCATTTCTGTCCAGCCATGTTTTATGATAATTTTATCTTTGGCAACAATTTCAATTCTCGTTTCCGATGAGTCCACCATTCCATTTCCTACACCCGAGTTTTTTATGCCAGTAGCAATACCTGCATATTTTGCATTATAAAAATCATCTTTTAATTTTAGCAAACATTCTCTAATTCCCACCTGAAAAACTTTTTGCCCCGTAGCAGTTTTCAGACCATCAATAAGAGCGTTGTCGTAGCGAAATTGCCAGCGGTCAAAATTTCCTTGCTCACAGATTTCATCAACGGCAGTTTCAAAAGCAAAAATCGCCTGATTTGCACCAAATCCACGCATTGCACCGCAAGGAATATTATTTGTGTAAACCGTTTTGGCTTCAATACTAATATTGGGGACAAAATATCCACCAGTTGCATGACCAGCAACACGTTCCAAAACTTTTGTGCCAACAGACGCATAAGCTCCCGTATCGCCCCACGCTTTGAGTTTAACGCCAGTGAGTTTGCCGTTTTTGTCAGCACCTACAATATAATCCATAAAAACAGGATGTCTTTTTGGGTGCATTCTTATTGATTCTTGGCGAGTTAGCGATAATTTTACATGTTTTTTCAAAATATAAGCATAAAGCGAAACATGTCCTTGAACAGTCATATCTTCCTTGCCTCCAAAACCTCCACCGTTTGGAATAAGCGTAACTCTAACTTTTTCTTTAGGTAGATTCAAAATTTCAGAAACCTGTCTTCTGTCTTCGTAAACTCCCTGAGATTGAGACAATAACTCTATTCCTCCATTTCCGTCGGGGAGAGCAATTGCTGTTTCGGTTTCCAAAAATCCGTGTTCAATTCGTTGTGTTTCGTATCGTCCTTTTGATATGTATGTAGCATTTGCAAGTGCCTCATCTACATCACCAGAACTGGTTTTAGAGTATCCTAAAATATTAGATTTATCTTTATGAACCAAAATTTCATCTTTTTCTGCTTCAAAAACATCTGTAATGGCTGGTAAGATTTCGTAGTCTATTTTTATTAAACCAACTGCCTGACGTGCAATAGATTCTGTTTTTGCAACAACTCCTGCAATAACATCACCAATATAGTGAGTCGTTTCGCCTTCTCCAATCATAACCGACCAGTCTCTATAAATAAGACCAATAACTTTTTCTCCAGGAATATCTTTTGCTGTAAAAATTTTGACGACTCCTTCTAATTTTTCTGCTTCCGAATAGTCAATTTTTTTAACAATAGCACGAGGATAATCGCTAAATTTGAGGGCAGAATGTAGCATTCCTTCAAAATAGATGTCATCTACAAAATTTCGTTTACCAATTGCCGTTTCGTAGGAGCGATATTTTGGTTGTCGTTCGCCCATTTTACCCGACGTTTTACGGATTTCTTGTTTTTCGTCTTTTGCAATATATTTGGCACTTTTGATAATTGCTGTCTCAATTTTTTTGTATCCCGTGCAACGGCAAATATTTGGTTTAATGGCTTTTTGCACCTCTTCCAAAGTTGGATTTGGGTTATGGTCTATCAAAATTTTTGTTCTCATAATAAATCCTGGCGTGCAAAAACCACATTGCACAGCTCCTTCATTTACATAAGTTTTGGCAATAATATCTTTGATATTTTCGGAAATGCCTTCCATTGTGTAAATTTCTGCGTCTTGCAGAGTTTTCATTTTGGTAACGCAAGCAAGTTTTGCCTTTCCGTTGATTTCCACCGTGCAAGCTCCGCAAGCAGCTTGTCCCGAACAGCCGTCTTTGGCTGAAGTAATGTGTAAATCATTTCTTAAAAAACTTAAGAGGTCAAGATTTTCATCACCATTAAAATTAATTTGTTTTCCGTTGAGTTTGAATTGTGTCATGTATATATTATTTTATATTTTATAAATTATTAAAAAAGAATAAATAAAACTTGATTATTTGTTTTTTTTGTCTTATCTTTGTATTGTTAATATATGTACCATATAGGGTAGGTTACGAACCCCCTAAAATTAACAATTTAAAACACAGCTGAAATATGCTGTGTTTTTTATTTTATTACTTTTACAGAGTGGTCGTAGTAAAAATTTCCATCTTTGGTTAATCTTGTAACTACTTTGAAATAATGATTTTGTCCTTCAATACTTACAAATACTTCAAAATTCATATATCCAATTATTCCTGTGGTATCATTAGAATCAGGATTTTTAAAATTTAAGAAAATAGCATTTTCTATCATCTCATCTAAAACAGTAACAGCTTTTAACTTTATATAACCAGATTTTCTTGCATGTAAAAGATGTTTTATTCCTACTGAGCTAAATTTTATATCTATTTCTTTATTTTTATTTCTTATTGTTTTAGTTTTAAAATTGTTAATATAAAAAGCTTTTACATATTTTTTTAATACTCCCATCTTCATTCCTTCAAATTGCTTGTTCTCTACTTTCGGTATTTTATTCATTTTTCCTTTAATAAAATTGTTCGTTATACTTTTGTTTTTATCTTATACTAAGATTATAAAACAAAAATAAGAATATCCCAAAAGATATTACTTTTTATTTTTGAAATATTAAAATTAATTAATTCCCCGTTGAGTTTGAATTGTGTCATATATGTTGTTTTTATTAAATTCATTTTTATTGTTACAAATACAGGGTTAATTTTAGAATATTTTGTTACAAATACAGGGTAAATACATTTTCTTTATCCTGTTATTGTAAAAATAACTGCACCCAACTCACGAATAGAACCATCTGGTGCTTGTACTTTTATATTTGAAAAATAAACTTTACTTCCTCTTCTTAACTCTTTTAAAAGTGCTTTTTGTTCTTCTGTAATTTGAGAACCAACTGTGCTTATTTTTTCTATAAATACTCCTGCTAAAACACTAAGTGTAAATTCTGTTACAGGAAATTCAATATCAAAGAAAAAATTATCTAATGTTGCTTTTATTTCATTGTTTGAATTAAGAAGTTCTTCCTTTGTTATTCGCCCTGATTTTAATCCTTTAAAGTGTGCTGTTGGTGATGGAACAAGTTTGCAATCAAATTTTTGAGAGCCAAGCATTTTTCCATCTACAGAAACATAAATTGTTACAGGAGAATCCCTTCTTACTCTAACAATGTAATTTTCATTTCCTACCGAAGTAATAGTGCCACTTGAAATAGAAACTCTAATTTCTCCTTCTACACCCAATGTTTTTATATTTATGGGATTGTCAATACCAACATAAAGTACATTCATTTTTGGTAAAGAAATATTACACGAACTTTTTTTCTTTATTTTTGTAACAACAAAAGTATTTCTAACAATAATAGTGTCCCTTATTATTTTTGTAGTTTTAGTTTCTTCTGTTTTTGGATTTTGGCAAGAAGCAAAGATAAGTATAACTAAAATAATTATTATATAATTTTTCATAAGTTTTTTTCTTTAAGGATATTTGAATCTTAATTTTACAAAACTTAACTCACTCTATTGTAAAAACAATAGAATTTAACAAACGAATAGATCCATCTGGTGCACGTGCTCTAATGTCTTCAACGGAAACATTACTCCCTTTTTTTAATTGATAAAGATACGATTTGCTATGTGGTTCAATTTCTGCACCAGTAGTAGGTGGGGAGT
>JAOZQN010000512.1 GCA_029932195.1 Bacteroidales bacterium
CAAAAACTGGGGGAACTTTTTTTGATGAAATATCAAATTATTAACACCTTAGGGCTGGGGTGGGCTCATCGATGGTTTATTTTAAAGAGTAAATTACTTTGAAAAACGCCGTTTTTTTAATAAATTGCATAAAATTAACTTTTTGTAACAACACCTATAAAACACTAGTAATGTGCAAATTAAGTAATTTTGATAAAACTCATTCCGTTGATTATCAAAACATGACATTTTTGCAGTGAAACTGCAACTATCTAATAATCTGATTATTATGAAGGCAAAAACTTTAGGTAATAATACTTAAAAAATTTCAAAAAGTGGAACGAACTTTTAACTTTATATTTGCAACTTTTTAACTCTTTCCCTTTGGGGGAGGAAAAAAGAAAGAAGAACTCCCTCCCTTTGGGAGGGTTGGGATACTTATCCAATATTAAATGAGTAGTCATAGTTTTAATATTTCAGACCTCTAAAATAAGTAATCAAGATCAAAGCAAAATGCCTGACTATCAAGCAATTAACGATTTTAAAGTAAAACTGGACATTACATTTTAACTCCTTTAGAATCGCTTAAATAAAATTTTTTTACAACAAAATAGAAATAATCCATATATAAAGCATAAACATACAATTTTCAAAAAAAATGAAGATTAAAATTTAGAAAAAGTCAAATTTCATGTATTTTACAAAAACAAAGAGCGTATATCTTTAAAAATAAGACAGTTACAGTGATGTCCATTTTTTTAGCACTGATTTTAGAGGTCTGAATATTTGAAAAAATAGCAAGCTATTTAGAAATAAAAATTGAGGATTGTTACTAATAATGTGTATTTTTGCATTGTAAATAGTTAGGCAAATTTAAAATTATGAAAAAGGCTTTAAATCCATTGCTTGCAACAATTTTATCAATTTTTGGTTCAACAACTATCTATCTGATAGTTGCATATTTTGCAGAGTTAAAAGATTTTGCGGTAGGATTTACTATTTCTATCGTTATACCAGCAGTAGTTGCATATCCCATTTCGTTTGTTTTTGCAAAATTTTACAAAAAAATGAATGCTCAAAAAATTGAAATAGAACAAAGTAACAAGAAAATACACCAAAGTATAAATTATGCCAGTAGAATTCAACAGGCACTTTTACCTGAAGAGAAATTATTTTCAGAAAATTTTAGCTCACATTTTATTCTAAACAGACCGAGAGATGTTGTTAGTGGTGATTTTTATTTTCTAAAAATAGAAAAAAAACACAGCATAATTGCTGTTGCCGATTGCACCGGACATGGTGTTCCGGGAGCATTTGTAAGTATGTTGGGAATTTCTTATTTGAATGAAATTATTAATGAAAATAAGATAAAAAATGCTGCACAAATTCTTGATGAGTTAAGAAAAAAAGTGAAAATATCGTTAAAACAAACCGATAAAAATAGCACAAATCAAGATGGTATGGATATAGCCTTGTGTGTTATTAACACAGAAACAAATAATTTAAGTTTTTCGGGAGCAAACAATCCGCTATATTTTTTCAGAAATAATAATTTGACTGAAATAAAAGCAACAAGAAACCCCATAGGAATATATCCAAAAGAAATTCCGTTTAAAAATACGAATATTCAACTTCAAAAACAGGATAGAATATATTTATTTACAGACGGATATCCCGACCAAATTGGTGGCGAACAAGGAACGAAATTTAAAAAGAACAATTTTCGTAACTTGCTAATTTCAACACAAACAAATCTGTTGTTTGAACAAAAAAAAATATTGACAGATACTTTAAAAAAATGGCAATCAAATAAATACAAACAAATAGATGATATACTAATTTTAGGAATTGAAATATAAACTTTTAAATAAAAAAAAATGAAAAACATAATTAAATATTTTCCATTCGTAGCAATAATAGTTTTAAATGTGTTAGCAGAAGGCTCAGGTTTTAGAATGCGAAATGTTCTACCATTTGTATTGATAATAAATGCTTTACTTAGTGTAAATTTTATTCTCGCATTAGTTTTTAAAGTGAAAAATTATTTTTTATACGGCTTAACCGGTGTAGCTTTTGCTGGTGCACTCGCCGTTTTAATACTACCAAATTCATTAGGACAACTTTATATAGAAAATGTAATTGTTGGCTTATATCTTGGTTTATTTATAGTTGCAGTTTTTCCTCCATTGTTCAAGTTAAAACCTTTTACTTTTGAATTTTCGGAAAAAAATTATACAGAAAGCATTATTAAAGGACAACAATTTTTGCAGATAAATTTAATCCTCAACTATTTTTGGGCATTTTTATTTGCACTTGGTATGCTGCTTACCGTAATTCCTTATCATGCCGATGATGCAATAAATTCTATAATTGCAACACTTTTACCAATTATAATTCAACTTGCTGTGGGTATTCCTGTAACGGCAAAACTGCCAAACTATTTAATGCAAAAAGTTGGTAGTGAGCAAATTATCTTTAAATCAATAAAAGACTTGTTTGCTTCAATGCCTTTTGGTTTAAACAAAGAAAATGCAAAAGGAATAAATACTGTTGTTCAATTTTTCCTTACGGGAGAAGAACCTACAATTGGGTATTTTATTTTTAAAGACCAAAAATGCACTTATACAGAAGGCGAACATGCAAATCCCAAAACAATAATTAAATGTGACTCTAAATTATGGTTGCAAATTTCAAACAACGAAGTTTCGGGCGACAAAGCATTTATAAACAAGGAATATGAAGTTGAAGGTGATGCAGGTATTTTACTTATTTTTGCAAGTTTATTTGCTCCACCGCAGGCTTCCAAAAAAAGCAAAAAAGCAGTAAAACCAAAGGAAATAAAATTTGAATATAAAACTTTTGCTCCCAAAAAGGTTAAGAACATTGTTGTCTTTGATGGTGGTTTTAGAAACGAAAAATTTAGTAAAACTACTTTTATGGTAAATAATTTTATCGAAGGAGCAAAACAAGCAGGAGCAAATATTGAATATTTTAAGCTGAAAAATTACAATATAAAAGATTGCACTGGTTGTTATACTTGCTGGACAAAAACTCCAGGTGAATGTATTTTTAAAGACGACATGACTATGCTTCGCAAAAAATACCGTGAAGCCGACCTTGTTGTTTTTGCTTCGCCATTGTATATTTTTAATGTTACAGGTATTCTAAAAACATTTATGGATAGGCTTTTACCAATAATGAAACCCTATATGTTGATGAACGAAAATGGAGATATAAGACACCCCGACCGTTATCCTGAAGCAGGAGAACAAGGTTTTGTCGTTTTTAGTGCATCAGGATTTCCTGAAGTAAAGCATAATTTTGATGGTCTAACTGGTATGTTTCATTGTTGGAACTCTCACAGCGAGAACATGCACTTAATGGGTGAATTTTATTTAACTGCCGCTGAAATAATTGTTCAACCAGTTTACGAAAAACGTCGTAACACAGTAAAAGACGTTTGTTTTAAAGCAGGTAAACAAATTGTAGAAGAAGGAAAAATTGATAAAGATTTAATGCTTGCTGTTCAAGACTCCACGGTTTCCAAAGAAACATTCCAGGCACAAGCAGATATGTTTTGGGAAAGTTTAGACGGCAAAAAACCGTTTCTTACAAATATTCCAAAATTAAAATAACCAATCCACTAAATTTACGATTGGTGGACACCTGAAAATAAATAAATTAATCAAAATAATTGTTAAGAAACTTTTGTATGACTACTTACAAAATCCGTAGAGGCGTGATAAATAACGTCTCTACGGAATTTTTGATATGAACTCTCTCAATATGTTGCACACTCCAATAATAGAACTCAATTTTTTATTTCTTTTTTCCATTTTAAGTATCCTACAATTGCCATAATTAAATATGCAACAAAAAGAACTACTGTGATATACATGTCTTTATAAATATACAGACCTATAGACATAATATTTACAACTATCCAAATTAGCCAATGTTCAAGATATTTTCGGGCGAGCATCCATGTAGCCACAATACTTCCGGCAGTTGTTAGAGCATCAAGAATTGGAACTTCAGAGTCTGTAAAATATTTAAGAATAAAAGCAATTACTATAAATATTGCTATTGTTATCAATATTAAATAGACGGCCATCTTTCTTTTTGTAAAAGTAACAGGCAACTCTTCTCGTTTGTCATCTACTTTATTTCCATTTAACCAAAAATACCAACCATAAAAACTTATAAAAAGATAATAGACTTGCAAACCCATATCTGCATATAATTGAGAATCATAAAACACATATATATATAGTGCGGAACTCAAAATTCCGATAGGCCAAATCCAGATTTTTTGTTTTATAGAAAAATAAATATACGAAAGCCCTGCAATTGTGCCAATTAACTCAACCAAATTAGACCAAATCCAAGCTAATATTATTTCAAACATATTTTTGATTTCGATTTTTGGCTACCCACGTAAAGTTAGACAAAGCTAATTTTCAACATATTGCCTCG